>CAZMOX010000091.1:0-7814 GCA_964567895.1 uncultured Spirochaetales bacterium
CCCAAAAGGCAAAATCTTCTGTTCTCTGCAACGCTTAACGATGATATCGGTACAATTCACCAGGTTCTGCTGCATGATCCTGTTGTAATCAAAATTGATTCACATGAAGAAAATATAGATCTCATTGTGCAAAGCACCTATGCTGTTGTTGCAGAAAAGAAAGGGCCGCTCCTTCGTTATTTAATAAAAAGCAGAGAGATGACTCAGGTTCTGGTTTTTACCTCCTCAGTTGCAAGAGCCGAGAGGGTTGCAGATAAGCTGCGAAAAAACGGCATTGATGCGAAGGCAATCCACAGTAAAAGAACACAGGGTGTGAGAACAGATCTTCTGACCAATTTTAAAGAGGGAAAACTTCAGGTATTAGTTGCAACAGATCTCCTTTCCCGGGGGATTGATATTGAGTTCCTGCCGTATGTGATCAATTATGAACTGCCGCGTTCCCCAAAAATATTTATCCATCGAATTGGTAGGACGGGTCGTGCAGAGAGACCAGGTGAAGCTATCACACTAATTTCTCCTGATGAAGAACAGCATTTTCGTGTCATAGAGAAGAAAATCAAAAAACGGATTGCCAGAATACCAACTGATGATCTGGATCTTAGGAAATATTGAGAGGTGTTAACGCTTTTTTGTTATCAACAGATTCAGGTTCATGCCGAGTAAGAGAAAAGCCATCACAAAATTTCCAATAATTGTGGCCGGCAGATGGCCTCCGATAGAGATATGTGCAAACAGCGGAATATCAATAAAGAGTGCTGTTATAAGACTCAGAAACGGAGTAATAGCGGCAAACATGATCGGAGTTTTCTGACCAAACTTGAATGTGGCATTTTTAAAGAAGATCAATACAATTGCTCCGCCTAGTAAAAGGGAAAAGATGAACTCGATCGGTACAAAGAATAGCGATACCCCAAGCATCGTTCCAATGCCGCCGCCTCCGGTGAAGTGCAAAAAGATGGATTTGCAGTGTCCAAGAACAGCAGCAATCCCAATAAGATAGAGAATGGCAAAATCGGGATTGGTAAACTCCTTAAAAAAGAAGATTCTAAAAAGAACTATAGGAATTAACCCCTTCAGTCCATCAAGCGTGCCTACCAGAATACCCCAGGGCTTGCCTACCTCACGCGTGACATTGGATGTTCCGGGATTGAAATTCCCCAGTTTCCTGATATCTTTACTCATTACTATCTTGGTGATGATTATTGCGTAATTGACCGAACCAGACAGATACCCCATGAGTATTGCAGCAATCGCTGCCAGTACATATGACATGCTATTCTCCCTTTAACACTCTTGTGCAATCTTAAGAGGTCTATTTTATCTATTCTAACGAAACTATGACTTCAGCCTGATGCTGTCCGCCAAACAGCAGCTCAATCTCGAGTTGAGGAAACCGTTCAAGGATCTTGTCTTTAACCGCCTCAAGTTTTTTCTTTACTGCATCATCTTTGTAAAAAAGAGTGATATTGCAGAACTCTTCCATGGGAAAACGAGCCAGCGATTCTATGAGTGTGGTCTTGAAATCCGGGTCAGCCGCATAGATGGAGCTGTCTGATAATCCAAAATAATCATCCTTATGAAGAGTCGAACCGCCAAACGTCCTTTTATCAGAACTTTTAAACAAAAAGAGGGTAGCTGCAAGGTTTTGGCACTCTTTCATATTTATAACATTCGCCTCAACATGTTCATTTTCACTATACCCGTAAAAACAGGTCAGACCCTGTACTACATTTGCTGTGGGGATAATGGAGATATCTTTATCAATCTGATCCCCGGCCGCCATACAGGAGTGAAGGATATTATTGTTATTGGGAAGGATGATAAGGTGAGATTCTGCTATGTGCTGGATTATATCAGTTATCTCGCCAATACTGGGAAGGATATTTGAATAGGAGATGATATGTTTAATACCAAGCTCTTCAAATATTTGAGAGAAGCCTACTCCCGGCGAGAACATAACAACCGAACACTCCTCGGAAAACACCTCATTCTTTATCTTATCACTTACCTGTTCAAACATATCCTCAATTTTTTTTCTTCTAATCTCACCGTAGAGCTCAAGAGTTTTTACAATGAGTTCCGGATGATTTGTGTGAATATGAAGTTTCAGTATTTCATCAGTATTGACTAATGCGATACTGTCTCCCATAGACTGCAGGTATTCACGAATATCAAAGGAATCGGTTGGTTTTGTTTTGTGCAGAGTTAATTCTGTACAATATTGATTCTTTTCTTCTTTTTCGGAGTGTTCATCTACGGCAAACGGATCAGGGTCAAACCGGTAAGAACTCTCCTGTTTTGCTTGCGGGGTATTTCCGGTAAGCCCAAGAAGTATTCCCTCTATGATAAGGATAAATCCAAGAGCTCCGCTGTCAATCACACCAGCTTTTGCTAAAATAGGAAGCATTTTTGGGGTGTCGTACAATACCTCTATTGCCTTTGCGACTGCCAGATCTAACGAGTTGATGAAAATAAGGTCAAGACTGCTCTGCATCACCTCTTTCATTGCTTCTATGATGGTAACCATTGTCCCAGCTATCGGGTTGAAGAGTGCTGAGTTAACCTCATAAAAACCGTTACTGAATCCTTCAGCCAAATCCTCTGTGGTAAGAAATTCAGAGTTATTCTCTTTTGAAAAGAATCCCATAAAGAATCTCGATAGGATAAATCCGGAATTTCCTCTGCTGTTGTTATTCATATAGGGCAGAATTATCTCAGCAATTTGGCTGGGGGATGTAATATGCGCATTTTCAAGCAGCTCTATTGCAGGAACATACGTTCCCACCATATTTGTTCCGGTATCCCCATCGGGAACCGGGAATACATTCAGATTATCTAATATTGATCTATTGAGGCCTAGATGTTTAGCGCTGACAATTAAGGCATCGGAGATTTGGCTGCAGTGAATCTGCCTATAATTGTTCTGCCCATTATCGATCATAAATAGTATATCCTAAATCATAGAAATCAGGCCCGGCATGCGGCATGTTGCTGTGATTTGATGCATGAACCTCTACCTGTACCGGGAATTCGAGCTTTTCGAGCCGATCTTTCAGATCAGCAGCCTCTTTGAAATGAGGTCCTATCACACTGATGAGTGCCCGTACTCTTTTTCCCTCTTTTTGTTCCATATCTTCCTGCAGTAGTTGGATGAATCTATTGTTTGCCTGAATATAGTTCTTCACTTTTCCAATTGATACTAATACTCCAGGATCCTTTGAAGAGCTTAAAAGGGCAATGATTTTCATGGCTGAGCCGAGAATAGCCTTAGCAAGACCCAATCTGCCTGTTCTGTAGAGATAGAACAGATCGTAGACAGCGCCAATGTGTCTGGTATTTGAACGGATATACTCAACTTGCTCCATTAATGCCGGGAACTCCATTCCGTTTTGCACGGCCTCAGCTATCTGTTGGACTATAACCGTATAGGCTGCGGTCAGATGGTGGGCATCTACAAACTCAATATCAAATTCAGGATGCTGAGTGAGCACCTGCTTCAGAACCTGCTGGGTCGCGGTGGAGGCTTTTCCTGCCTGATGAATAGAGATGATCTTCTCTTTGGCAAATTTACTGTAGGCGGCTATCAAATCCTGTTCCCGCAGGCCGGACGTAGTAACTTTGTTTTTCTTGTCTTTCAGCAGTAGACGCAGTTCATCCTTTGCCTCCTGCGGCATGTCCATGGATACGGGGTAGGGTTCACCGTTTAGATATAATGGGTACTCGACAACCTCGATATCGAGCGCCTTAACGGTTTTCTGTTCTAATTGTAATGCAGAACCTGCTACAACTTTCATCCTTTCTCCTCCCTGTTATTAATTGGATCATCGGGAATATATATTTCTACATCAGAAGTTGGGAATTCACTGCAAGGGTGAAAATATCCAAACTTATCATCAGCAGAGCGAGTGCCTTGTGAATGCGGTGCCTTAACCACCGTTCCGGATAAAAGCCTGCTTCGGCACCATCCACAGGTGCCTGACCTGCAGAGGGACGGAGGATTAAGACCTGCACGCTCTAATGCAACCAAAACGGTTTCATTCCCCTGTGCCTTTATTGTATGAGTATGGGTATTCATATGAACTATAAGAGAATGAGTGACGGTGGGGACGGAGGCAGAGTTCTCTTTTTCAATCTTACTTTTCTGAGATTCAGAGGATTCAGTTCTGATACGCTGCTTTTGTATTGTGGTTTTACTGAGCTCTTTCTCAAGGTATTCCTCCATTGCCGGAGGGCCGCTTATGAAGAGTGTACATGCTTCCAGATCCTTTTCCGGCACGGTGCTTTTTAAAACCTTCTTTATGAGTGATACAGATATCAGACCTGACTCACCCTGCCAATCAGCTGCTGCTGCCGTTGTCGGATCAGAACAAACCGGGATATAGGTGAATTGGGAAGGATTATCTTCATGTAAACTTTTGAAATAGTCACTGAAAATAAACTGGTCGGCAAGAACCGCACCATGAAAAAGTATCACCTGCATATCTGAATAATCTATCAGGATATCCGGGATGATAGATTTGAATGGAGTAACTCCGGATCCGCCGGCAAGGCAGACAATATTACGACTGTCTCTCAGCTCTTGATAATAGAAATCACCGGTCGGTGCTGTGCAGAGAACTTGCGTACCGGTTTTCCACATGTCATAGACATATTTACTGACAAACCCCTGATCGGTTTTCCTGATGGTGATATCGTAGAAACCCTCATCCAAAGCCTGCCCGGGTGTTGAGGAGAGAGAAAAGGGGCGGGATGCAGTACTCTCACCAACATGAAATGCACAGGATATATACTGTCCGGATCTGAAAAAAGCCGGACGCTTTTCTGTATCACTCATAACTAAACGGTAGGTTTTGGTATCTGCAGTCTCCTCTATGATCGATTGGATCACCATATCCTGTCTGGTTGGATGTAGGGAGGCCGATAATATGTTCATAATCCCTTTGGGCATAGGTATATCCAGTGCCCTGGCGAAAAGACGATTTCTTTTCCTTGTATGATTGAGAAATGAGAGGGTATCTACAAGAGTGTTCCTGATTACTACTTTCATGATGCACCCTCCATTTTTGCACACGTACGTTCAGCTGCAGCCTTTCCAGACATCACGGAGCTTCCATAGCCGTGACAGCGGTAAGAGAAGCCGCCGCAAAATTGTATTCCCTCAATATAATTCTCTTTATCCTGAGCCAGCACTCTTGGTACTATCCCATCCCAGGGTTCCGGTTCATATCCATATACTATTCCATTATAGGCACCGGTATAGCGGGCAAATGTTTCTGGGGTGGCGATTTCAATCTCTTCGATATGCTTGAATATATCTGTATTGGTTGCTTTTTCAAATTGTTGAATGAGTTTTTTGGCAATTCGATCCTTGGTTTTGAAGTATTCTTTAGCGGAAATTTTTTCCCATGCTTCTGCATGAAATCCTGCGGTGATGGAGAGGATAGTTGTTCCCTCTGGAGAACAGCCTGGATTTGCAGCATTCAGACAAATGGATGCCTGCATGATTTCGTCTGTATTAATATTATAGGTGCTGGTATAGAGTCTCTCTGTATCCATATGGGGGGAGATGAAATAACTGTATTCATTCAGTCCAAGCTCTTCTTTTGATGCATTCAAACCTAAGTAGACTACAAAAAGGCTTAATCCATGTTTTCTGGTATTAATATTAGCATAAGCCTTCCTGGGAACCTCTTTTTTAGGAGAAACAAGGTTGTTGAACAGATTAGTAGGGGATGTGTTGCTGATGACTTGCTTACTTTGTATGATTTCCCCATTTGCGAGTATTACGCCGGCGACCTGCCCCTCATGAACCTGTATGGAGGTGACTTTACTATTGAATTGAACAGTGCCGCCTAACTCATATATTTTTTCCAGAAAAGCACAGGCAATCTCATGTGATCGGAATTTTGGAATTAGTGCACCTGCTGAGATGTAGGTGTCCAGTAATGCAGCCCAGATGGAGAAAGACATCCTGCTGGCAGGTACTCCCAGATAGCACCAGTAGGGATATATCATATCCAATGCCTTTTTTGGCATGTTCAGGGCATTGGCCACCTGTTTGACTGTGGCAGAACCTGTTCTGATAAAATTTGTATATTTTTTAATTGTCTGTATGATTGGGACTCTTTTACCGCTTCCTTCCAGGGCGTTGAAAGCATTCTGGACCTCTTTGCAGAGATTCATGAAATTCGTAACAGCAGGGGTACTTCCGGGAACCTCTTTTTCTATGGCTTTTATAAAATCATCAACACCAAAAGGGAGACATGCATCGAGATTCTGATCGGTGAGAATCAATCGATAGGCTTCTGGAATAGAGAGGAAATCTATCCGAAGTTCCGCATCTTCCATAAGATAACGGACAACTCCTGAGGTGGTGCTCTCTGTCCGGGTGTTCGGCAGTTCATGAAGTGACGGCTCAAATTCAAATCGCCCGCGGGTAAAACTGCTTGCAAAACCGCCTGGCAGGTTGTGCTGTTCAACCAACAGTACCTTTTTACCGGCACGCAAACACTCTAAGGCAGCACATAGACCGCCAAGTCCTGAACCAATTACAACTACATCAAATTTCTTACTCATTTCTCACACTCATATATATTTATATAACGGATTATGGAATTTTACAAGAAATCATAGTTTTTTAGCTATAATTAGAGTATTTTATTATAAGAAGATACAAGGTAAAATGCATAAAAGGTGACAGGAGGAAAGTCATGTCAAACTTATTTAATAGTACCGTTGCTAAAATGATGGAAATGTAGGGCATGGCAGGTAAGAATTTTATCGTAGCCTTCTTACTGCTGGTTTTACTGGCTTTTCTGGTAATGATCCAGGGATATCTGATAGCTCTGGTTCTGGCCGGGATTGCAGCCGCTCTCCTGATGAACTATCAGCAGAGACTGACCAGAAGGCTTAAGGGTCGTAAAAGGTTGTCAGCAGCTATTGTCCTGATAAGTACTGTACTGGTGATTGGGCTCCCTCTTTCTGGATTGGCGGTGCTGGTTACCAGTGAGGCTGTAAAGGTGGGAACCCGAATAGCCCCGTGGATTTCGGAACAGATAAGCGGTGGTTTATCAGTTTTTGATCTGATCTCATTTATCCCATTCAGCGAACAACTGGAGCCCTATCAGGAAATAATCAACGAGCGTATTGGCCAGATGGGAGCAAGTCTGGGCACTTTTATTGTCAGCAGTATTCCTGACCTTACCAAAGGGACAGTGAGTTTGCTGCTGAATGGGTTCATCTTCCTCTATGCTCTTTACTATTTCCTTATTCACGGGACTGCTGTGGTAAATGATCTTCATGTGTATATCCCCTTACAGAGAGCTGCCAGTGAGTTAATTCTGGAGCGGGGTATCACGGTAATAAAGGCTTCACTGAAAGGGATAGTGATAATCGGATTTCTCCAGGGATTACTTATAGCGCTTGCTTTTTGGGTAACCGGTATACAGGGTGCTGCATTCTGGGGAGCCATTGTTGTGGTTCTTTCAGCAATACCCGGTGTGGGAGCTCCTCTCGTCTGGGTTCCGGCAGCGGTATACCTGATTACTGTTGGTAAAGTCGGCTGGGCGATTGGGCTGATAATCTGGGGTGCTCTTGTTGTTGGGTTGATTGATAACATCCTACGCCCTGCAGTAGTGGGAAAAGATGCGAAACTCCCCGATTTACTGATCCTGGTCAGTATTCTTGGCGGACTGGCACTATTCGGAGCTTCAGGAATTCTGATTGGCCCGGTCATTGCCGCGGTAGTGGTCACGGTATTGGGAATTTATCGGCAAATGTACAGCAATGAATTAGAAGCCAACGGCTGAAATTTT
>CAZMOX010000091.1:7914-10160 GCA_964567895.1 uncultured Spirochaetales bacterium
AATGATAGTGGATATTGTTGCTGCCTTTGGTACTATCTTTCTTAAGTTTCCGGGCATAGTATTTTCAGGCTTGGGTAGACCTGAATCATACGTTTTGGGTCACGTGTTATAAGAGGAATCCCCATTACCGCTGCATGGGCTCCGATAAAAAAATCGGGTAGCGGGGCAGTTTTGATCCCGCCTCGTAAGCGATATGCTTTATAAGCTTTACCTGCTAAAAAGGCTGCGGAACGGGGTATGTGTTGAATATCTATCTCAATCTCAAATAATGCGTTATCCAAATCCTCAATCCGGGAAAATCCAATCGAGATTTCAGAATAAACTATCTCATTAATAATTAATGGACCATTAAGGGTCGCTTTACGCAGTTGCTGTAATGACCAATCTCCCCAATTATGATCATTGGTAAAGAGATCCAGAAGAATACAAGAATCCAAAAAAGTACCCATTGTTTTCTTAATCATCTTCACCACGCGTTAGTTTCATGATTTCATCAGTCGAGAGCCCGGAATCAGCTTTCCCCTGGACTCGCTCAAAGCGGTCAGTTTTCGGCGGACGGGGTATAAGTATGATCCTCCCATCCTCAGCTACGAAATCCACTTCTGTATATTTATCAATATGATATTGCACGCGAATATCTTTTGGAATGGTAACTTGTCCTTTGCTCGTGACATTCATGTATTACCTCTTACAGTAAGAGTATTACTGAATATGCATGCTGTCAAGTTCTGAAGATTGTTATGAGAAAATTATTTAACAAGATATCAAGTTTTCCTCTCCAGAAAAATGCCTCTTTAGAGGTTGATTTTACGCTTCAGCAACTGCTCAACTTCTAATAACTTTTTTCCAGAACCCCAAGAACATCATCAATATACAGCTCCTCGGGATTATAGGCGATCGAAGCATCTCCCATTGCGGTTTCTGCTATCCTGGTAAAATCATCCTTTTTAACAAGATTCTCACCATTTCTGCTGACTATATCACTAAATCGTTCGGGATGCCGCCCAGCAGTCTTTGTCTTTAGCATTGAATTTAAGTTTCGTATTGTCTCAATTGTTAAACACGCTCTCTTCTCCGTGGGTGTTTGTGCTGCAGTATCCTTTCCTACCAGAGCAGCAAGCAGTTCAATTAATAATGATTCAATCTTATTAAAATTGTATTCCAGAACATGAGGCAATAGAATTGCCATGCAGCTCCCGTGCGGAACATGACAAACGGCACCCACAGAGTGCCCAATAGTATGCACCATGCCTACCATTGAGTTTGAAAAAGCTTGCCCGGCAAAATTTGAAGCATAAGCCAGATTTTGACGATATGTCAAATTTTCCGGCGATTCAATCGCAGGGATAAGATTATCCTGAATCAATTCAATTGCTGCCCAGGCCATTTGATCGCTTAAAGGGTTTTTTCCCAGACAGGTAAAGGCTTCCACTGCATGTGAAAGTGCATCCATGGCCGTTGTTGAAGTAATATGGGCGGGTAGTGTAGTGGTCAAACGGCTATCCAGAATTGCTGCATCCGGCTGTAAGTTGGTAGAAATAAAAAGCACTTTTTTCCCCAGCTGCTCATTTGTAATAACCGAAGCTTTAGTCACCTCAGACCCAGTTCCCGAAGTTGTAGGTATAGCAATAAAAGGAGTATCCAGGCGGGGAATTCTGTTTGAACCTTCCCATTCACTCAGATTGTCAGTATGTAAAGAAACATTCAAATATACCCCTTTTCCAGTATCTAAGACAGAACCACCACCAAAAGCAATCAAGCCGTCTCTGTTTTTCTCACGATATATTCTACTCAACTCATTTACCACCTGAAGGCTGGAGTCTTGTGGAATCTTGTCATACACTTCAATATCCAACCCTTCTACAGTATCCATCAAGATGCTCAGCAACCCGGCTGCGGTAATCCCTTTATCCGTGAGAATGAGGGGTTTTTGTACTTTTTTACCCAGGAGGAGGCGAGGCAGCTCTTCGAGTGAGTTTTCTCCACTGATCACTTCTGTTCGACAGCTGTAACTGAAGGTTGTTGGAATTGTTAGTCTGTTCGGGAATTGTAACATTTCACCGCTAATTGCCGATGCATATTTGAGAAAAAAGGCCTCTATAATCTTCTTATCTTTTACAAGAGAGCTGTCAATTACCAGATAGTCTGATACAGGTTCTGCTATTGATAAAAGATCATCTTGTGTAAGCGGAATAAGAGCTTTAGGGCGGGGGTCATAGGCAAATCTATCTGACAGACCTTTTCCT
>CAZMOX010000092.1:0-10157 GCA_964567895.1 uncultured Spirochaetales bacterium
CATTGAATCTACTCTTGATGTTACTCACGAAATTCTTCCTTTACGGGATAAGTCGTCTACTTTTAGGATAATTACGGTTGCAAGTCTGGCAGCCTTCTATCCTATGCGCTTTGATAATATAACCATTTCATTTCTTGCTTATTCCCTAAAGTGATAGTACTTTGGAAAAGGGGTCTGACCCCTTTTCCAAACAGAGGAGTCAAGTATGAGTATTGAGATATTTTCTCGTGGTGCAGTACAGGAAGTTACCGGATCTCGTCACTTTCTCAAGGTGGAAACTTCAGTATTTCAGATAGACTGCGGAGCATTTCAGGGCAGACGTGCAGAATCCCTGCAAAAAAATAAGGCAATCCAGGATGATGATTTAACTATAGATACCGTAGTGCTTACGCATGCCCATTATGACCACTCGGGTATGCTGCCGTTGCTGTTGAAGCGGGGTTACACCGGAAATATTATGGCAACACCTGCTACCGAAGAGATTGCCGGACTTATTCTTCAGGATAGCGCACGTATTCAAAAACGAGATATCAGATATCTGCATAAACGGGCAAAAATTGAGGGAGAATCCTTTGCTGGCGAGGTTCTCTATTCCGAAAAAGATGCTGCTGATACGTTGGAAAGCTTTTTGGGACTGCCGTATCATCGGCCTCTTTGGCTGAATGATCAGGTGAAACTTACCTTCTACGATGCCGGGCATATTCTGGGATCAGCTGCTGCAGTTTTTGAAATTGCTGAAGCAGGGAAAGAACAAATAAGGATTGCTTATAGTGGTGATTTAGGCAGAAAAAATACTCCCATTATTAAGGACCCTGAGCAGATTCCTGATCCTGATTATTTCATACTCGAAAGCACCTACGGCAACAGACTTCATGAACCGCCTGAGGATGCCGGAGCACAGCTCGCCAAAGTAGTTACAGAAACAGCTGCCAGGGGCGGAAAGGTGGTTATTCCGGCATTTGCAGTTGAGCGTACACAGGAAATTCTCTACCTGATGCATCTTCTGCAGAATGAGGGTAAGATTCCCAGAATTCCCATCTATGTAGATAGTCCAATGGCAGTGAATGCAACGCAAATATTCAGCCGGCATCCCGAATGCTTTGATGATGAAACTAATATTGCATTTACTCACCGGGATGAAGACCCTTTCGGATTCAGTAATTTAATCTATACACCGGGAACAGAGGATTCCAAGCGCATTAATTCGGTCAAAGGGCCGGCAGTTATCATTGCATCTTCCGGTATGTGTGAAGCAGGCAGAATCCGGCATCATCTCATAAGGTTGATAGAAGATCCGGTAAATACCATTCTCATTGTGGGTTATATGGCACGGCATACCCTTGGCAGGAAGATTCTGGAACATCAATCACCGGTTCGCATTTTTAACAATTGGTATGAAGTAAGGGCAAAGGTTAAGAAGATTAATGCCTTCAGTGCCCATGCCGATTTTCAGGAGATTACAGAATATGTAGGCATGCTCGATCTGGATAAATTGAAAAAGATTTTTCTGGTTCATGGTGAGGAACCAGCACAAAAACATCTCCGGGAGCATCTGTTGACAGCAGGGGTAAAAGAGGTGGAAATTGTGGAGTATGATAAGCGCTATCAGCTGAAAAGGTAGTGTTGGGAAAAGGGGTCTGACCCCTTTTCCC
This sequence comes from uncultured Spirochaetales bacterium, assembly GCA_964567895.1. GTDB lineage: Bacteria > Spirochaetota > Spirochaetia > JABMQR01 > JABMQR01 > JABMQR01. The sequence goes on from CAZMOX010000092.1 coordinate 1,653, forward strand.
AACATGACCCCAATTCCCATGGGGAGAGGGGTCAGACCCCTTTCCCCAAGACCCTTTTCCCCATCTCTCTTGATCGGGTCAATGAGCGGCACTCCTGTACCGGAATTCTCATATCCATTGGAGTCCCGTAATCCTGATGATCTAAAAACTCACCAACACCACCGGCAGCCCGGCCAAGTGCAAATGCTGCAAACGGAATATCCATAGCTCTGCGTGTGGTCATATCTTTCGCAATTATTGCTTTCCAGCAAAGTCCCAGCCATACACATGCTATAGCAGCATCCACATTAACTGCCATAACCCGGGATGTCGCACCGTTTTCCCGTAATGCCTCTGCCAGGGCATGGTAGAACTTGAGAAAAACCTGTGTTTTTCCATTTCCCTCAATAAATTGATAGATAACCTGTTCTCGCGGATCGTAATTAACCGCTTTTTTGGCAAAAACAGGATGTCCGAGGCACGGGATCTTTTCATATTCCAGCCCGATAGCCTTAGCCGCATCCTTTTTTTTCTTAAAAGCTGCCGCTGCCTCATATGCAAGCGGAGTTGGGTTAAAGGATTTATCATACGGATTCAAGAGGCTGGTTTTCGAGAAAATATCCAGTAGAAAGGAGACTGCCTTTGCCCCGTTCCCGCCATGAACTGTACCGATTGATGCCAGTGTTCCAATCATTGCTGTATGAGGGCGGTTCCCTGCCGAAGCCGAAAGTTTTCCTCCCTGAGCTGAAATTGTTCCCGGGCCATTTGTAAGAGAGGCGGTGAGAGTCATCTCTGCAAGTTTTTCTTCAAACTGGTTTTCTGGCAGCGATCCTGTCCAGTACAGGATGAGTCCGGCTATAAACGACCGTTCCCGCATTACATCCATAAGTGAATATCCGTATATCCGGGGAACAGCCCCATCATTTGCACTTGCTCGCGAAGCACTGCGCATTGGTTGACGAACCATCGTATCTACAAAACCCTTACGAAGCTGCTGATACTGACTTTTATAGGGTTCAGGAATAGTTCCCCGGGAAAGAGAAATTTTTGCAGGAAGTTCCTTTCCCAGTTCACGAAGATCTGAAAACCAGGGATTCAACTTGAGCGGCCGAAAATTACTGCTGTCCTTCGGTATATGGAGCACTTGAGTAATCAGATCAACTGCCTGAGGAATATGGTGCAGAATGTTTACTCGAATGCCACGTGAAAGTGACTTGGCTTGATCTGCCATATCTCGATATTTTTTAGCCGGATCATAAGGGGGAACTCCAAAGTAATCATCAAACAGGGTTTTCTTCCCTGCTGCTGAACTCATTTTTCCATCTACTACTGCCCCGGCATGTCCCAGCGAGACATTGGTCTTTTCTGCAATGGCTCCTCCCACATACACTACTACCGGTTTGGAAAATTTCTTACTGCGCATCCACGCAATAGCCTCTTCCTCGTAGGTTCCCCCCGGTTCAACATAGAGTACAATAATTTTAGTTTTATCATCTTTCTCAGCAAGCAGCAGAAAATACCGTAAAGCAAAGAGTATTAATCGATCCTTTCCCGTGGAAATGCCGAAAGAGACCTGCATACCGACAGAGGCCAGATAGCTTGAAATAGTGTTTACCATATTCCCGGAATTGGAAATAATGGTAACTGAACCTGGTTTGAAAGATTCTTCCGGTGTATCTCCACCAACCGCGCCAATGCGGACATGGTCATGCACATTTATGATTCCCAGGGTATTACAGCCTACTGCATTTACCTTTGCAGCCAGGCAGAGACGGTAAATTTTAGCGGTAACCTCAACTGAAACATGTTCAGTAATAATATAGAGCGTATCAACTACTCCCGCACCATACTTCAAAATCTCTTTAACTTCTCCATACACCGCATCAGGGGGTGAGTAGATAAGTATTTTGTTGGGATGTTTTTCTTTTGGAGTAAGTCTGAGAAGTTCTTCGAAAGTGGCATATACATGGATGGATCCCTGTGGCGTTTTAATCGTTTGTCCACCCTTGCCGAGCGCCCAGCCTCCAATAATATTAGCACAGTATTCCTGGCTGACTTCGGTGACCTGTGATGCTTCACGGCCGGTTATATTAGAGACAGCAACTCTGTCACCCTTTTTCAGCAAATCTGAAAGTTGTTTAGCCCTCATAATCTGACCCTCCTTGTGTTTCGGTATTATGTGCATTACCGGATGCCTCTCTATGCAAAGTTCCGTTTACCAGTTTTGCTGCATATTCAGCTACCATGGTTACCGGACTGTCTGGGCCAAATACCACATAGGGTATCTGCAGCTGATCCATCAATTGTGTAATTATCAGGAATCCCTTTACCAATTTTGGCCCCCCCCGACCAATAATCACCGGAATATGAACGGGTCCGTGCTCCCTGCAGTAATCTGATAAAGCATCTGCAATAGCCTGAAAGGTTATGTCGATGAATGTATTATTAGCCTTTCCGCCGAGGATGAGCAACAGCTTTGCATGTGCCAGATAATGGTCAAAACATCGCTTAGCCGTTCCGTACATTCGTTCATAAGGCGGATTCCCTCCAAAATCGGAGAGGAATATCGGGCTGCCTCCCTCAATATCAAGAATTTCTGTAATTATAGTAGATGCCCCGCCTCCGAAAAGCAGCGGTAAAATTTTGTTACCTCCCAGATCTGAAACATGTGCCTGACCCTGGTGCGAGAGTTTATCCCACCCAGCCATACTCTCCTCAAACTCAGAGACATTGGATGGATATTCAGGATAAACTATTCCGGGAATTTTGCATTTATAGTTTGCCTCATCCAGTGTTGCTTTGAAATCACAGGCAAACGGTTTTCCCTCCGGCGTAATTCTCCAGGGATTTATTTCTGCACTGATCATTCCCGTGGAGATAAACATATCCCAGAAAGCAGTTAATACCCGCGAAAATGAGCTGATCAGGTTTTGCGGGAAACTGAGCTGCTGTAATGCATCACTCACCTGGTAGGCATCTAAACCCTCAAAAATATCGATTGGTATGGTGATTTTTTTTCTGTTTTCACCTTCTGAACCAGCATCTGCATCAACACAGTTACTCGCCTCCTCAATATCGACCCCACCATTTAAGGAGATGGTGAGAGCTGGACCCTGAGTGGCAGAGTTGTAGGTGATAGCGGTAAATATCTCAAACTCAGCAGGGATCATTTCTACCATATATGAGCCTCTCGGCAACGACCCGCTAATCTCAATTCCAGAAATTCGATTCAGCTCTTTAACCGCTTCCTGAGCATTTCGAACTACCGCGACGGCACCAGCCTTTCCACGTTTTCCTGCAAGAATATCGGGTTTAACCAGTGCAGCGCCGCCCCACATCTCCAGTGATCTCCTTATCTCAGAGATGGTGGAGTTTTCTGAGAGGTGTCTAGGAACCGGAATTTTGTATCTAGGTGCGAAATTTCTGATAAAGGTATATTCGGTTATTTTTTGTGCCATAAAGATTCCTCCTGATAGGGAATAGTGTGGGATTATCAGCTGGTTTTCAAGTCTATTATTGCAACTCTGATGTTGTTGATGGATGTTCTGTCTGGGGTAAAAACAAACTCAATTACCCGGGTTCCGCTTTTAGCATATCGTGATACAATTTGTTTTTGTTTGGGAGAAACCAGTACAGTGCTGCATTGAGAAACCAGGCGCATGATTGTCTCCTCATCCTGAGAATTCGTCTCTAAAACTGATACAAAATGAAGATTAAGGCTTTGGAGAACCTCCTTAATAATATTCAGAAACTTTTTGCTGGTGGTCACAATTCCCACGGTAGAATCTGCCGGTATTTTTGCAATATCAACAATTGTGCTAATTTCAGGTTCCAGGTTGATGCCTATTACCGGTTTCTCCAATCCCCCAAGATATCCTGTCACTTCACTTACATGATAGAAGCTGGTCAGAACCAGATCACATGCCTGGATCTTTTTCATAGCATCTTTTTTGTTGGTTTGGAGATCTGAGAGAAGAACCGGTACCCTTTTGATAGTGGATTCCAGTTCCAGATGATCGGTGAAGTAGCGGAGCTGCTCAATATTGCACTCAATAAATACTACCGTAACCCGGGAGAGATCGTCTTTTTTCTGACTGATATATTTTTTAACTTCATGTTCAAAATCAGCTATGGTATGCCCGAATGAGAGAGCTTCCTCAAGAGCATGCCGTATTACATTACGCAGCTGGAAACCCCTGTTCTGTTCCTGCAACTCTTCCTTGGTGGTGGATACAAAGGTTCCTTTACCCACAGTCCCGGTAACATACCCCTCGTTCCGAAGTGCTTCATAAGCACGAAGTACGGTATTGATGCTTACCTGGTATTCACCTGCGGTACTTCTGATAGTCGGAAGTCTCTTTTGGGCAAATTCCCCCTGTTCTATTCTGATAACCAGAAGATTTTTTAGTTGTGTGTAGAGGGGCGTATTGTCCTGCCGGTTTAGAGCTAAACTATTTTGCATAGGGATTGTCCTCTTTATGTTGCTAATGTAATGATACAATCATGAGCTAACAGGTAACAATATCATAGAATGAAGAATTAACAAGGGGGAATTGATTAATTTGTGGTAAAATAGTGAAAATTGTACCCATTTATCAGGAGAATTCGAGCTCATATTGTATCAATACAAAAGCACGCCGGCATGCTCTTGTGAAAACTTCGGGATGAGTGGAGAATGGTAAACAGAACTCTTGAATCAGCCTGGGATACAGAGGAGGAACAAAATGGTTATTGATACTGAAATACATAGATGGAAAGAGAGCCTGCGGCGGAGGGGTGTATCACAGACTGAGTGTGAAGAACTCGAAGATCATCTCCATTCGCACATTGAGGAGCTTTGTGAAAAGGGAATCAGCGAAAGCGAAGCCCTGATTGTAGGACTCAGCAGGATGGGAACATCAGGAGGAATTGCTTCTGAATTCTCAAAAATTCATGCCGGCAGAGTTTGGAAGCAGTTATTCCCAAAAGAGAATGCGAGAGAGGGACGGAGGTTGAAAGAGCTGTTTGTACTTCTTGTTCTTGGGACTGTTCAGTTAGTCCTCTCACAGGTGCCGTTTATTTTCGGAATGAACCTGGACGGGCCCTATACGGTAAACTACTTCTTATCGCTTATTGTCGTAGTGTTCGCAGTTTTTTGCTGCTATTTTCTCTGGAAAAGGGGTGCCGGGTTGATTATGATTATCAGCTATGCAGCTCTCTATCTGCTTGTTGGTGTAATAGCCAATCTCTATCTTACCCAAATGAATCAGGATGATAGTTCCACAATGCTTCTGATGCTGATTCACCTGCCGCTCTTTTTTTGGATATCACTGCTTCCCGCATATACTGGACCTGGTGAGTTCAGAAATCCCGGCCGCCAGCTCAATTTTATCCGCTTTACCGGGGAGACTTTCCTCTATGGTATTCTCATAGGCTGCGGGACAGGAGTACTCATAGGTGCCGGCTCATTTCTTTTTAGTGATACGGGTATTGTACTTAATACCCTGTTTGAGCAGATGATACTGACGGGAATTCTTCCGCTGATTCCTCTTGCGGCGGCTGTACTGGTGGAGGCAAAAGGCCACCTTATTGAAAATTTTGCACCGGTACTTGCCCGGATATTTCTTCCGCTGTTTCTCCTGCTGCTGATCGTCTTTCTCAGCTTCAGCTGGATTTCAGGAACTTCCATGAGTGGAAGTAGAGAGCTTCTTATAGCGATTGATCTGCTGCTGGCATTAATACTGGCAATGATTCTCTATACATCATCAATTGAACGGGAAGAAGGTGTACGCTCAGTCTGGGATATCATTATACTTCTTTCAATTGGAGCTGCTGTGATAGTTGATGTCTATGCGCTTGCTGCCATCCTGGGTCGATTTAGTGAGTTGGGTATAACCCCGAACCGTCTTGCTGCTACCGGAGAGAATTTCCTGCTTTTGTTGAATTTAGGCGGGCTCTTTTTTCTCTACACTAAGTTTACCATGAGAAAGATAACCCGTCGAAGTATTATTCAGTTTCAGGGTTTGTTCCTGGCTGTGTACGGAGCCTGGTTTCTGGGAGTTGGGCTGCTGTTCCCTCCGATTTTTTCTTTTATATAGGGAGTGTCCACAAGTGTGGATTAATATAATTCCCATCATTATATAAACTTATGGTACAATAATGGAGGAATAAAGGAGATACCGTATGTGTGATACGATGGTTATTCAGGGAGAAAATCGTTCGCTATTCGGGAAGAACTCTGACCGAGATCCAGGTGAAATCCAACTGGTTCAGTTTGCTTCAGTAAAACATGCAGATATTACCAGAGAATCAATTCATGAACATGTAAACAGATATGAGGAAGGTTCTTTCAAAGCGCTCCAAAAAGCTGCACGGGAATTCACGCATCCCTATCCGGCGCTGATAACCCGGCCTGCATGGATTTGGGGAGCAGAAAATGGAGTTAACATTCATGGTGTTGCTATAGGAAATGAGGCAGTCTTCTCACATGGGAAGAAATTAAACGATGGCCTGCTTGGAATGGATATTCTTCGTCTTGCACTGCATAATGCCGTCAATCACTCTATGCGTTCTATATGTCTGCATTCACGTGGATTGGTAAATTCTGAAACAACCTCTTCAATGATCGTAGACTATTACAAGAATCAGGTAATTGCCTGGGTAACCGGTGGACCTTATCCCTGTGTTTCGCTCTATAAACCCTTTATCATATCTCCAGGTTCTATTTCGGCACTCAAAAAGTTTTCAGATAACACTAAACAGGCAGTTTATGCCGAAGAACATGCTCAACTAAACAAGCGAATACTTGGGGCCACGGAAAAAATTCAAAAAAAGATTCAGGCACTTGCGCTGAACTACGAAAAGAGATTCAGGGATATGATCTATGGTGAGATTGGTAATCTGGAACCGGATAAATTGGCTGACAAATGCCGATCCTGTTTTCAGCTGGAAAAAGAGTATGAGCAAGAGGTGAAAATAGTTCTGAAAGATGAAAATTTGTCGAATTGATGTTTTTAAATTTATTGTCCCCGAATAACTGATAGAACTGATAGAACTGATGGAACTGATAGAGATGATGGATGCCAACGGTATCGGCAAAGCGATAATTTGACCTCAAGTCCTTAGAGAATTCCTTCTAAAAAAGCTGCAGTTTGAAGAAATTGTTAAGAAATCTCGCCACACCATCACGATCATTTGGCGGTGCATGATACTGTGTCAGGCTCTTCACCTTATCATCAGCATTTTCCATAGAAACGCCGATTCCCGCAAACTGAAGCATCGGCAGGTCATTCTGCCCGTCTCCGAAAGCCATAGTTTGGGCGGGAGCAATGGAAAGATCATTCAGCAGCAGGGAGAGCGCATTCCCCTTATTTGCTTCACCGTCCATCATTTCATAGTAGTTCGGCAGGGAGTAGCAGTGATGTACTTTGTAAGGGAATTCGGTATCCAGTATGTTATCCAATTGCAATATCGTCTCAGTGTCTTTTGATATATACATCAATTTAGTAAGTTCCAGCAGCTTATAATCATCAAAGTTAACAACATCCCCCTCAAAATTAACGTGTTCCTGATACTTCAGAGCCTCAGGTGCCAACGCCTCAAAAAGCAGTTTTTCATGGCGGAATCCTTGAGTATGCAGTCCGTTGACCCTTCCAAGCTCTATGATTTTTCTTGCAGCTTGCTCTTTAAGCAGGGTTTCATACAGCGGAGTTCCCGTTCGGCTGTCACAGATTGCGGCGCCATTATAATTGATCGTAGGGGTGTGTACTCCAAGCTGCTCCTTAAACGGCAGCATAGCCCGAAAACTTCTTCCGGTAGCCAGGATAATTCTGATTCCGCGGGCTTTCAGTGCTTCTACAGCTTCAATAGTCTTAGGGGTCAGTTCCTTCTGCGGATTAAGTAGGGTTCCGTCAAAATCAAATGCGATTGCCTTGATATCGATTGTTGAGCAGTCTTTATGAATCATGAATTTCGTATCTCCTGTCGTGAAAAAATACAGTATTATATCGCAAATGTCCATTGGAAACGACTATTATCGGGCACTGCAGGAAGCGCACTGCAAGGAAGCGCAGTTACTCATGGATCAACTGGATCTTATTCAGCTGCAGTTAGTGCTCTATAAACCTTTTATCATTTCTCCAGATTCTATTTCGGCATGCAAAAAGTTTTCAGATAACGGTAAACAGGCAGTTTATGCCGAAGAACATACTTTGGATTGATGAATTGCTGCTGGTAGATCGCTGCATAATTGCTTCACAAATGGCTGCAGCGAGATAAGCATTTTTCTGTGATTAACAACATATCCATGATACTATTTCGGGAGTAATCTTCAAAATTATAAAATCAAGGATTGCATTAACACGATATGAAACAGGAAATAGGCAGCATATTGCACTATCTCCACACGCAGAGAGGCTTTGATTTCCGCGGGAATCATTTGTCTATGTTGGAGAGAAGAGTATATAAGAGAGTACATGCCACAAAAACCGGTTCCTATGAAGGGTATTTTCTCTACCTGCAGGAAAATCAGCAGGAGCTAGATGAACT
>CAZMOX010000093.1:0-9824 GCA_964567895.1 uncultured Spirochaetales bacterium
TATGACATCCGAAATGAAGAGACCTACGGGAAAACCATGGAACAGTTTGAATCAATTATTGGTTTTAACAAACTCATGGGTGCACATTTAAATGATGCAAAAAGCGCGTATTCAAGCAGGGTCGACCGCCACCACAGTCTGGGAAAAGGAAATATCGGAATGGATACCTTCTCTCTTCTTATGAAAGATTCCCGTTTTGACAATATTCCGCTTATTTTGGAGACAATTGATTCAGATATTTGGGTTGATGAAATTGCACTGCTCAAAGAAATGACAAAATGAAAAGAGATTTTAATGGAACACAATTCTTAATTGAAACCATTAATCTGGGCCCGGAAGTAGAAATGGTAATCGATTTGAGTTGTGGCTTGTAGCAAATAATCACCTTGGTTATTTTAATGTATTGGATATAATGTATACTTCCGTTACCAGAGTTGCAAAGAATTCAAACTACACTATCTATAAGGCAGTAAAGTAAATGAAAAAAGGAATGTATAACTTCTTCTCCCCATACACTAATAAAACTCTGCTTTTGGGTCACAGAGGTTGCCCCAAAATTGCTCCTGAGAACACGATGGCTTCATTCGATGTGTGTATAGAAAAAAACATATCTGCAGTTGAGCTTGATATTCATGTTTGTAAAACCGGAGAACTTGTTGTTACACATGATTTTAATCTTAAAAGAGTCACCGGATATGACAGTTTGGCAGCAGAGACTTCATATGAAAAGATACTGGAGCTTGATGCTGGAAGTTTTTTCAGTCCTGATTATTCTGGTGAACGAATTCCACTGCTTAGAGAGGTATTTAGTAAATACGGAAATTCCCTGCACTACGATATCGAATTAAAATCCAGAAGTATAACTGACAAGCAACTTGGTGAAAAAGTGTGGAAAATGATTCAGGATTTCTCACTTGAAGATGTCTGTATGGTCTCCTCCTTCAATCCCTTTCAGCTCAGATCTTTTCGAAAACTCTCTGAAGACACCGTACCAACTGCTGTCATTTACAGCGACTCTCCGAGTATACCCCGTCTGCTCAGGCATGGAGCCGGCAGATATATAGCCAGCTGTTCAGTTCTTAAACCAAATAGACAGCTGCTTACAGAATCTATTTTTAACAAAGATTCTTTACGAAGGGGTTATCCGATAATCTCATGGATAGTTGATGATGTTGAAGAAGCTAAGAGGATGATAGATATGGGAGTTTGCGGAATAATATCCAATAATCCTGAAGATTTTCTTGAACTCGTTTAAAAGGTTTTTAAAGTAGAATACTCACTATTCTTGATGCTGCAATTTCTCCGAATCTACTCAGGGCAGCCTTTTTTGCAGCTTCTATTGTCCCACCAAATCCATTGGCCACCAATTCACCGCTGCTGTCAATCTCTACCCCTGTTGCCAGGTATACAGCCTTAACATTCCCCTTCACTGTAGCAATATATCCTCCGCTGCCTTCAGCCGTCCCGGAAATTCCAGCATTTCCTATCACCGCAACGGTAACAAGGCCGTCAAATGTATCACGAATTCTTATCAGCATATTCTCTTCAGAATTGTCATCATCAAACCCGGTATTTATTGCATCCAATACCATAGTATTTGCCCAAACACCCTCTTCTTCCATAACCTCAGCCATTCTCTCCATACCAGGATGGTCGGAGATAAATGTCCCGTTCATTTCAAACTCCAACAGAGAAAGAACTACAAATTTTCCGGCAACAGGAGAAACAAGAGAAAATGGAAATTCAAACAATAGTTTTGAAGATTCCTCTTTAAACTGTATAAGCCGGGAATTAGCTGATCCGGTTGTCGCTTCCAGCTCTTCTATAAACCTATCAATATCAAGATAAATTTTAACGACACCCTGACCGGTAAATCCAGGATTATTTGTACTGAAAGTTACCGATCCACTCTTGTCTGTTGATAAAAAGAGTTCTGAGTATCGGACCTTTCCGGCAGAATTTTTTATTGGATATTCAGCCCTTAGTGTTACGTCTGCTATTTTAGGGGCGAATATACCTGCCCCCCGGGTAACTTGCATCGTTATAACACCTTTTGATGCATCTGAGGAAGTTTCCTGTATAACAAGGCCGCTCACTATCTGAATAATCTTGTTCATAACATCTTGATATATATCGCCGGCGTCCTCCAACGGGGAAACATATGCTTGTGCAGCAGCATCAATATAATGCTCGAGTGCTGTAAAATCTTCTTTTCTATTATAAGCTGTTTCTGCCTGCAGTACTGGCTGATCAATGAGTTGAGATGCATTCCGTGATGATTCAAGATTCTCTCGTACCAATTTACTGATGATTTTTCGATCAGAACCTGCCAGAAGATAGATGCTTACACCACCCCCTTCTATCTCCACCAAGTGCTCATCGGTTATGGTTAGAGCTATGGTACTGATTGAAAATGTATTCATAAGCTCGTGCCGGAATTCTTCAGAAATCGTATATTTCAGGTATACTGAAATTTTTGTAAGCATATTTTCGATTGCGTATTGTCGGGCTGATGTTTCATCGCCTGTCTCATCTGTACCTACTCCCACAAAAAATACACTCTGAAGAGTACTTGATGGCGTCTGAAGTGTCCAAAAAGGAACTCCTTCTATTTCTGCACGTAATGTATTCAGATAAGTGGTACATCCGGTTAGCAGTATCAGGATTAAAATTCCCGCTGCTGCTTTAGCAAACACGTGCACACTATTTTTTTTAGGCCTTTCATTTGATTTTGATCTGAATAAGATCATAGTAATCTCCTGTTTCCCGCACATTCATTTCTAAACCATCCCAAAATGCAAAATATTTCAAAGGCTTTAAGTATTTTCAGACTCACTCTGTAATCAAAATCAAGGACGTAAAGTTACACCAACTCCTCCAAAAATCGTTGAGAGAATGGGTTCCAATGACCCGTTGAGTTGGTAAATTCGGTCATATTGGCACTTTGCAGAAACTTCAACGGAATCCGTTATATACCAGGAGATTCCCGCAGTATACCTGCTGCCGTAGATCAAGTCGTTCGCAATGGATGAATTCATGTTAAAAAAGTATCCACCTATAAAAGATGTTCCTAAATCTATACGAACTCGTCCAAAAAACAGATTCCCAGGTTTAGACAATCTTCTTCCTGGAATTATTCTGTAGGCAAAACCTCCGGAAACCATAGCCATAACACTATTAGACTGCTGCACGAAAAAAGATCCTGTCGGATAAGGGTCATCCCAAACCCATACTGCACCTACCCCGGCTGAAGGAACGAATCCCTGTCCATTGGTTCCTCTGAATAAAATATCTGCACCAACAGCTCCAAAACTCAACGACATACCACTTTGTATTTGCACCAGGCTGCTCTTTAAAGGCTGAAGCCCTATACCGGGCACAATTGAAATATCAGTATAGATAATTTTCAGTTCAGCAGCAGATCTTTCACTCTCATCCAGAGGTACCAATCGGGATATTTCTGCGAGTCCCAAAACTTTCCCCGCACCGGACACCAGATTATAATCATCACCTGGTGACGGAACAGATTCTTCAGCAAATAAGACCAGGGGATAATCATTATAAATATCATAAATTGCTAAATCTGTTCCCGGGAGTGGAAGCATCCTGACTATACTCATAACGGAGTACGTGAGATTAGCTACAGCAGACTGTAATGACTCTTCAAATGATTCACCAATACCCAGCAGCTTAAAGTCTACACTGGTTCGATCATTTACCTGTTGATTACTACTATACGATTCTGCTGCTACTTCAGCATGAAATATTTTTTTTCCGGATTCAATGTCTGTTTCTATCAGCACCTGAGAAATTTTCAGATTTACAACCATAGTATCCAATTCATAATCGGAGTAATCTGTTTCAGCAGAGCCAGTCTCTATACTGCTGAATCGGGCGGTTTGCTGCAGTGCACTGAGAAAAACTGTACTTATCTCCTGCTCTATGCGCAAAACATCCTTATCCGGTAATTCTAATCCCAATGAAGATTCAACTGAGATCGTTATGAGTGCTGAATATTCATCAACTGAAAGGGAATCTGCAGTTTCTGCCTGTAAGGTACAAATAGTCCATACAGCAAAAAACATAATGAAAAGGAATATTCCCCTCATTCGTATCATGAGTACCCTCATTCGAAATCTTTACTCCAGAGTACAATTAATTCCCCTATAAGCCGGGCGGCTTCGGTCATAACAAGAAGTGCTGCCCATTCATATCTGCTATGATAGTTATGTCCACCCGTAAAAATGTTTGGAGTGGGAATTCCCATCGCACAAAGACGGGCACCATCAGTGCCTCCACGGATTATTTCATTACTCACGATAATACCAATATTCGCAGCAGCTTTCTCAAGTTTCTCCATAACAAGAGGATCCTTACTGATGTACTCACGCATATTCAAGTACTGCATCTTAAATTCAACAGATACTTTTCCGCCTTGATAGATATTCTCCATTACTTCTGCCATTGATTCGAGAACTTTTTTTCTCCGCTCAATTTCTTCAATTTCAAAATCTCTAAGGTACAATGTCAGCTTTGCTGATTCTGCAGTACCGGTAATTTCAAGTGGGCAGTAGTAGCCGTATCGACCGTCAGTAGCTTCAGGACTTTCCGCCTGTGGAAGTGATGCAAGAAATGCACCTGCCATTGTCACCGCATTCACCATACGTCCGCGTGCAGCTCCAAGATGGTACATAACTCCGGTAAAAGTGATTTCAACCTTTGCCGCATTAAAACACTCTGCATCAACTGTTCCGCGCTCTCCTCCATCCATAGTGTAGCAGCAACGTGATTTCAGTTTGGATACCGGAAAGAGATCCATACCTGTTCCCGTCTCTTCATCCGGTGTAAAAATCAGCTCAACTTCGCCATGCTCAATGTCAGGATGCTTCATCAGGTACTCTACTGCTGCCATTATCTCGGCTGCACCAGCTTTATCATCTGCACCAAGGAGGGTTGTTCCATCGGTGGTAATCAGAGTCTGTCCTACATATTTTAGTAGTTCCGGGTTTGAATCAGGAGAAAGAACCCACTCCCCACCTAGCGGAATATCATTTCCATCATACTGCTCAATTAGTTTCGGTTTTACATTTTTCCCGCTCATATCAGCTGCGGTGTCAACGTGTGCCATAAAACCAATAACAGGAGCTTCCCGGTCTGCCGGTAGAGTTGACGGCATTCTGGCAATTAGATATCCATACTGATCAAGTTCGATATCTATTATGCCAATATCACGAAGCTCTTTCTCAAGCATATGAAGTAAATCCCATTGTCCTGGGGTTGTCGGTTTTTCCGGATTATGGTGATTGGATTGCGTATCAATCTTCACATAGCGCAAGAAACGATCCAGTATTGATTTTTCCATCTCTTTTATCGCATTGCTGTTCATTATATTCATCCTTTCTCATCTGTGATTTTATCCTATATCCTGAAGCAAGGAGATAAAACTTTCAAGCCTGATTGTAAAGTAGTATATCATGATTTTCATTTTTCCCACTGTGGAACTGTACAAAGAAATTACAAACGGGTTAGGCTGAGATTCAATGCTGTTCTTGTTTGAACGGCAATCCTGTTTGAACCAATCTTCTTGGCAATTTTTTTTCGGTAAACAGTTACGGTAGTGCTGCTGATCCCAAACAATTCAGCAATTTCAAGAGTTTTTAAACCCTCACTGATCATCCTCAGAACTTGTTGTTCTCTTGATGATAGTGCATAGACATAAACAGCAAAATAAGATGCTATAAGTATGTCGATATCTTCTATATCACTATAGGTTCTGCTAAAGCATGTTATATTGGGTACTCCAACAGAAGAGACGACACTTCTTACAGAAGGATCTATTGAACCAAAGTGTATCGCTATAATATCTAATTCCGGATTGTAGGAAAGAATTCTGCTGATAAAACCTGATGCACTCATATCCATGCCGGTAATATCGATAATTGCCAGTTGTGTTGTATCCATAATAACTTTATCAAAAAATATCTGATATAAACCGGAACAGCATATCATGTTACTAATCTTACTCTCGTTAAAAAAAATCTCGAGATGGCTGCACACCTGAATGGACTCTGTATAGACTGCTGCTGAAATCATGTTATAAAACCGCCGTATGAAAAGTAAACCGCCCAGGAAATTACGGGCGGTATAAGTTTTTGTTAATCTATTCATCATAGTTGGTTTTATCAAGACTAGTCAATACATATATTTCTACTCAGTTTTACAATTTACCGTTTTAGAGTTCATATACATCAATCATAGTTCTAAGCATATCTACAGCCTGATATATGGCAAATACTGCAAGCACAATCCCGCAGCATACCGGGCTTATCTTCATGGTGGTAGCCATAGAGATTACAGAAGCCCCAAGCGCATAACTAGCCTGCGGTTCTACCGCAACCTCTTTCAGCCACTCTTCAAAACTCACACCCACTTCGCCGCCAAACTCGTAAAAGCGCCAAATAGACATAACAGTTACCGCAACTGCTCCGGCAGCTACACTTACAGCTGCAGCGGCAGATATTTTCCCCCAAAAGAAGAATCTTGGCAGAAACGCGTAGACAACTCCTGCAGCCAGCAGTACAACACTCCGTGTTATAAGATGCTGCATATCACGCATAAAATCTTCCCTGTACTCATCTTTAAGCTCTCTCGAGCCCTCTTCCATCACTTGTGTTAAACTTCTTCGTGCAGAATCAGCATCTGAAAGAAGCTCTTCATACACCTCTTCCGGCAGCAAATCCTTTGCTTTTGCCAGAACAACATCTGCATCCCCAGATACAGCAGCTGAATGGAAAAATGATAAATAGTCTTCTCCCATATCTTCTTTCAGCATCTCTGCGATTACATCCTCCGGATTAACAGATTCAAATGAAATGGCACCCCTACCACTATCGAGCCCTTCTTCATCATTTTCCGCAGCAAGCTGAGGCTCTATTAATTCCCATTGATCAATCACTACCGCACTCATTTCACTCTTCATCATCTCAGTTATTCCGGGTCGACTCCGAGAAGTGCCGTCAACCAGAGAACACCCTGCTATTGATACAATAAGAAAAAGACAAAGACAATTCTTCCCGACCAATATTACTTTTTTATTCATATTCTTTACTCCCAACCGATTTTTTAACTTGTTTCAGTATGTGAGAGTATCTGCATCAACCAGAAAGCGTATGCAATTCCAGTCATTTAGTTTCTTGATTTTCTGCATGTATTTCGACTCAACCGGATTCAATATGGGGAGATTAGAATCCAGTCAAACTTAACCACGGAACGTTACCTCTCAACCATTTACCATTACCTGTTCACCCCTAATTGTGATCAGCATATTGTCCAAAAAAGCCAACCTAAATTCAGGCAGATTCTGAAATCACCATATCCGGGAACATAATCCTGAATATAGTCGAGGCTGTCATGAAATGTTTTCAAAGGATCTCTAAAAATTACCGATGGTTCAATATATAGCCCGTTTGGTAAAATAAATGTATATCCCAGAGCAATTTCGGTCATATAATGGTAACGTTGCTCAGGTTGATTATTACCGATAAAATTTACTCCCTGAAAAAGTGATAATCCAGTCCAGAATCCGAGATTTCCCGGATAATATTTTAAAAGAAGTCCAATATCAAGCAGGGTAATTCTATTATCCATATCACTGCCGCTGCGGTCAAAAACTACCGTTACCGGCATATCCAGCACAAATCCATCTGTTACAACTAACTCTATACCTCCTTTTACGTAGAGATGATCAGATACCAGTGCATCTACAACACCGGTATCAATAAACAGACCAAAAGTGATTGATCCTTCAGGTAATTCACTCTCATCGCTGTTTCCACTTGCCGCAAAAAGCAATCCTCCGGCTAACAGCAGGACCGCAACAGCCGCAGTCATTCTCATAAAGCACCTCCTTTTTATTCCCCTCATGCAGATTGTTTCTAAAAGCATAACGGGTCAGGATGCTATTCCGCAATTCTCAATATCAGGTATATTTGATCCCCAATTTCAACATCATGAATTAACCTATGCAATTATTCTGTAACTTTGAACAAGGTAGAGATGTTATTATAAATAGCAGTGCTGACCTCAGGAGGATTTTGATTGCCGTTCATGCTGTTTTAACGGTATTATCATTGTATATACGCTTATGAAATTAATAAAATTTATCATCGCATTATGTATAATAGTTGTAATTATTCTCTTTGCTGCCCAGATTATTATTAAGAATTTTGGTTCTGATAAAATTGGTGAGACGCTTAAGAATTCTCTGGAGAATTCCGGGATTGAGGGGCTTTCGTTTGGCGAACTCTCAATCGATCTGATAGGGAGCAATGCGGTAATAACTGATATTCATGCTCCCCTGACTAATCCTGAAACAGGTAAAAATTCCGGATCTTTCTCGGCAAAAACTACACAAATAAATTTTTCCATGAAAGATGCAGTATCCATGCTATCGGATAATGCTGCTATATCAGAGGCCAGTATTGAGTTTACCGAACCGATTCTTGTAATGACAAATTCTTTCTCGATAGAGACAACTGCTAAAAAACTAGCCATCTCGTATCTTGGAAAACTCGATCGTGAATACTTCTCAAAAATCCAGACAGGCGATATTGAACGAATACTGCAAAATAAACAGGAATTCCAAATTCAGCTCGACAAAATGGCTTTTTCTGTTGCGAACAGTGAAATTGTCAACATTTTTATCAATGGCATCAAATCACGGACTTCACCCGTTACCGGGATGGAAATTGCACTTATGACCTCCGCACTGCTGCCGGATCTTCCTGTTACCCGTAATTTTGTTCAGACATTAATGAAAAGTGATGTTAGTATTGAACCCCAACTATTTTCCCGAGTCGTCACTCTTGGTACGCAGCTGCTTGGCATAGGAACAGATGAGATTATGGAATCAGACGGGAAAGTTATGGTATCAACTGAGGGGAATGAGTTAGTGATAGCCGGCAGCCTTATCAATCCTGTTGGTCATTTTACTTTCTCAGGCCTTGGTGAAGTAAATACTACCGATACATTTTTAAGTGAAGTAAGTGAACTCACTGTGGAAATAACCGATCTTAATCCGGATCTGTTAGAAGTTCTGGAGAAAAATAACATCAATCTATCCCTGCAGGCACCAATTATGCTCAAACATCTGGTTCAGGGAAATTTTAGTTTTCAGTAAATCACATTAGTAAAGATTGATAAATTCAATCTGAAGATTCTTCCCAACCTAAAGCCTGCATAAGCTGATTACGAAGCTCCCCTGCCCGAAGTACAGAAAACTGCCTGGTACTCTTATCCTGCAGGGTGAATGTTATACCGGATCGGCCGGGCAGCACTTTTCCCACAGCAAATTCTGAAATATTACTTATGTGAAAAGAGACAATTTCCTTGATTCTCTCCTTTTGTCTGCTGAGAAGCACAATATTTTTATCGGTTACGGCTAGTCTTCCGAATGAATTGCTTTGAGAAGTTGTTTCCGCATCACCTGATGGGACATATGAGACTGACGGCAATACAGCTGCATTCTTACTGCCAAGAGCTCTCAGTGCCTGCTTTCGTGAAATGTGGAAAGTGGTTAGATACAACAGCAGTGTCAGCGGAATAATCATCCCTGCCAGGAGCCAAAATACCCATACATGCTCCACACGGATTCTCACAAAAACCAGCACAGCAACATCGGCCAGCAACAGCAATTTACTTAATGTACTCATTTGAAAAGTCTATCAGAAATTATTACATATTAGTAGATATTTAAAAATGGCTAACAGATAAATTTTTCTTGATTATCACCCCATTCGTGATTATGTTATTTCTATGAATTTACC
>CAZMOX010000094.1:0-9660 GCA_964567895.1 uncultured Spirochaetales bacterium
TATCACTCCACTTTCCCGGAAAATGTGGCATTTTGTGGAAAAGATACCCGGTACCTCAATCATTTGACGGCGTACACCTACATGTTTTCTATGTTTGCAGAAGTTTTATACTTAAGAATCCGGATTGTCAGCTGAACACATATTGATAATTTCAATAAGAGAATAATTGAGTTTTTTACCAGATAATAAAATTGGTTTAGTAGGTCCTAATGGTCCTGGAAAAACAACAGTTTTCCGCTTAATATCCTCAAAAATGGCAGTACTGCTATTAAAACTGAATTCTGCCCAAATATGGACATGGCAGGAAATAAAAACACCCGCAACAAAAGAAAAAATAAGATAATTTGAATATTACAATTTGATATGAAGTTAGAAGTTTTTTTCATGCAATAATAACTTGAATACCTGCTTCTTCAAATTGTTTAAGTAATTCGGAAGGAGCTGATTTATCTGTAATTAAAATATCGATATTATCAAGAGTTGAAGAAACAAAATTTGAAGTTCTACCTATTTTTGAGAAGTCTGCAAGTACCACTACTTTACCATTTGTATTTTCTATCATTGCCTGATTTATGCTGCACTCAAGCCTTACAGTAGTTGATAAACCTTTTTCAATACTAATTCCATTTGTTCCCAGGAAAGTTATATCACTGTTTATATTTTTAATTGCTTCAAGAGTCATAATCCCGACAAAAGACCGGGAATGTTCCCGATACTCCCCGCCAAGAATTAACAGCTCAAGTTCCGGACCTCTTGAACAGGAAATTGCAGAAGCATTATTTGTAAAAACCTGTATACGTTTATTTTTTAATACCTGCAGCAAATATAGTGTTGTAGATCCGCTGTTAAGGAAAACAATATCGTTATCCTTAACAAAACTCATAGCTTTCTGAGCTATTTGTTTTTTTTCTTCCGTATTAATATGACCCTTTTCAAGAAAATCCCTTTCTGGAATTGAATTTAATGGAGTAGAGGAGCTTACAGCACCGCCATGTCTTCTTTCGAGTAATCCTTTCTTGGATAAATATTCCAGATCCCGACGAATTGTGCCAGCAGATACAGACAACTCTATACTCAGTTCATCTACGCGTACAAATCCTTTCCTATTTAAATTATCAAAAATTCGAAGATGGCGAGTGCTTGCTATGCTACTGCTGGACATACTCTCTCCTGAAATATTATTTAAAACATATTATCAGGTCTATAAAACATACTCAATACTGGATCGATTTGAGAGCAGCTTCTATTTGTACCACTATATTTTTCGATAAGATATTATCCTTTTACAGATCCTGCTGTCATTCCGGCAATTAGCTGCTTTGCAGAAAAGAAAGTGAAAAAGAAAGCAGGTATGGCAATTATAGTTGCTATTGCTGTAATTTTCCCCCACTCAGTTCCTGTATCTGTAATATATAAAGAAACAGCAACTGGTAATGTTCTGGTCATACGATTAGTCAGAATCAAACTTAAAATAAACTCATTCCATGCAGTTCGAAAGGTGAAAATGGCAGCAACTGATAGCCCAGGAGAAATAAGAGGCAGGACAATCTTATAAAAGGTCTGAAAAGTTGAACATCCATCAATATAAGCAGATTCTTCAAGAGATATAGGTAATTCACCAATAAAGATAGTTATTACCCAGATAGCAAAAGGCATAGTTAATGCAGTATAAACCAAAATCAAACTAACTAGAGAGTCCAAAATTCCTAGATTTCGAAACATGATAAAAACAGGAACTACCAGAATTACCGGAGGTATCATACGCATTAAAAATGTAGATCCGGAAAAAATTCGCTTCCCAATAAAATTACGCCGTGCAAGAGAATATGCGGCAAGGGAAGACGCTCCGATACTGAGAAATGTTGAAACAACAGATACAACTATACTGTTTATAAAATACTTCATAAAATTAGCTTCAGTTAATATAGATTTATAATTGGTAAGTATAGGTTTAAAAATCCACTTTGGCGGAATACTGAAAGAATCCACATCATTTTTGAGTGAAGTTGTTACCATTATAAATATTGGAAACAGACAGACAATAAGACCAAAAATTATTCCAATATAACGTACAGTATTAAATAATCTCTTTTTAAATAAATTATTGATCATTTTTTTATCCCTTTCTTCGTTTAATCATCATTATCATCGATAAAGAAATAATAATAATAAGCAGGATAATTGCATTGGCAGCAGCCAGACCAAGCCTCTGTCCTACAAAAGCTATTTTGTATAGATGAAGCGACAAGACTTCCGTGGAAAGTCCTGGCCCACCATAGGTCATGTTAAAAATAACGACAAGACTTCGAAATGAATCAATCATACGTAACACAACAGTAATTCCGATAACAGAGGCAATAGCTGGTATTTTAATATAAAATAAATTCTGAAAATAGTTTGCACCATCTATAAGAGAGGCTTCGGTTAACTCTTTTGGAATTCCCTGAAGACCGGCAAGAATAAGCAGAAAAACAAATGGAGTCCACTGCCAGACATCAGCAATTATAACCGATCCAAGTGCAATCTTTGGATCAGACAACCATCCCAGAGCAGGAAGTCCAACTTTCCTCAACAAATAATTATACATTCCATAAGAAGGGTTATAAAGAAATCTCCAGATTACACCAACTACAACTGGTGCAACCATTATGGGTAAAATGAATACTGATCTAAAAAATCTTAATCCACGTATACCTTTTTCAAGAAGTAAAGCTATCCCCATTCCAACTATAAGTTCAATAAAAACAACACTAAAAGTAAACTTGAGGGTAACTTGTATACTCTCCCAAAAGAATGGATCAGCAAAAAGCTCCCGATAGTTTCTTAGTCCCACCCATACAGGATCTTTCATTAGATTTCGCATCTGCCATTCAAAAAAGCTAAGACGAAGTCCCTTGAAAATTGGATAAGCAAGTACAAATCCCATTATAACAGTAGCTGGTAAAAGAAACAGATACGTACTTAAACTCCGGGAATTAAAGCTTTTCAAACTCATATCAGTATCCCTCCTCCTAACTTTTCTAACTCGACAAAAAATTACAACAAAAAAGCAGCCCCGGTATTAACAGGGCTACTTTACTATATACCGTTTATTTATTTATTTAATATAACCTGCCCGTATCATAATAGCTCTAACAGGAGCTACAATGTCCTGCATAGCTTGAAGTGCTGTCTTTTCACCAGTCAAAGCCTGGTTAATAGCAACACCAAGATAAGGTCCATTGATTTCACCCCATTCCGGTATAATGGGTCTCCAATCAGGATTTGCATTAACAAGCTGATTTTTAAGAGCAATAAAATCAGGATATTTTGCCTGAAGTTCAGGATCATTAACTGAAGAAGTACGGAATGGAGCGCCTCCGTTGGCAATTATTTTTCTTTCAGTTTCTTTCATTGTCAGATACTGCATAAAAAGAAAAGCTGCTTCAGGATTTTTAGAATTGGAAGGTATGGCTATACCAAATCCACCAGTTTCAGACAGACTTGTTTTTGCTTTAGGATGCGGAGCAAATCCAAGTTTATCATAAACCTTTGATTTTTCGGGATTTCGGGCAGTACCTGCAAATACACTGGCATCCAGATACATTGCAGCATCACCCTGTAAGAAAGCCTGCCATTCTTCATCCTGTGTATAACCGGTTATACCATCAGGTCCGTATTCCACAATTTTTTTCATAAATTCAATTGTTTCAATAGCTTCCGGAGAAGTAAATGCTGGTTCCCAATTTTCATCGAATACCCTGGCACCAAAAGGAGAAGCATGAAGTAACCATCCATGTGTAGCATGATGACCGGAAGCACCTCGCATAGTTAACCCACTCATACCAGGCACTTCTTCTTTAAAAAATCTGGAGACTTCTACCAATTCATCATATGTTTCCGGAACCTTTATATTATATTTATCAAAAAGATCCTTTCGATATACAAGAAAGCTGGTTTCTGAACCAAATGGTAAACCATAAAGGTTGGCTCCAGGACCATTCCTGTAAATATTTTCTCCCCCTGCAATACCTGTTACTTCGACATAGGCAGGAATTAAATCATCAAAATCATAATCCGGAACCTGCAGATATTCTTTTTCAAAAAATGGTTCCAGAGGTTGAATCATATTAGCCATAGCATATTCAGACTTCCACATAACAACCATGGAAATTACATCATAATCACCGGCTGGTTTTGTCATCTCTAATACTTGTTTGTCATGCATCTTTATATACTGCAGTAAATCAATTTCCACATTGATACCTGTCAAAGCCTCAAAATCTTCTATAACACCAGCATCAATTGCTGCATTATAGTGACCATGATTAGGAAAACAAGCGACCAGATTAGTGCCTTCAAACATACGCCAGTCGAACTCTTCAATAACAGACTTTTCACTTTCCTCTGCCTGTTGTCCACTGGCAAAAAGAGCGAAAGCCAGCAATAACATTAATAATACTAATACAAACTTTTTCATACTTCCTCCATTTTTTTCCAACACAAATTGTGATGGTTTATATATCAAGATTGGATTTTTTCTCATCCCAATCTTTAATATCAATGTAATAAACAATGAAAAGATCCACTGGTGCTCTACAAAAGCGACTTAAAAGGCAGATCCGGTTCTATAGTAAAAGCATCATCAAAACCTCTGGGATAATGGTATTCCATATTATCTTTATCCCTTGGGAAAACGAATTTACCGCCTACCTGCCATATGAATGGTTTAAACGTGTATTGAAGTCGATTTTTCTTCATGTTCCACAGAGTCAGTATCTCATTCGGATCTGCTTGAAAGTTAGTCCAGATATCATGATGAATAGGTATAACTACCTTAGTATTCAGGCACTCTGCCATTCGCAGAATATCCACTGAAGTCATTTTATCTGTCATTCCTCTTGGATTTTCACCAAAAGATCCCAGGGCAACATCGATGTCATAATCATTTCCATGCTTTGCATAATAATTTGAATAATGAGAATCCCCACTATGATAAATATTACCACCAGGAGTTTTAATCAGATAATTGACTGCCAGCTTGTCCATATCCTGAGGCATCTTTCCCTTCAAAGTAACTCCAGGAGGAGCAGTGACCAATTCAGTTCTGTCAAAAGAATCGAGGGCTGTTATCTCAATATCACCCACTTTTACAACATCCCCAGGCCTCACAACACGGCATCTATCTTTAGGTACACCCCAACTTTGCCACAAATCCACACAGGCTTCAGGACCAATAAAAGGAACAGTATCAGGACAATTCTGGATGACTGCTGCTGCAACGTTTTCATCAATATGGTCCCCATGATCATGGGTCGCAAGAATTGCATCCACCTTCCTGATGGCGAATGGATCTATAACACAGGGAACATTCCTTAAATTTGGTTGAAGTTTTTTACATCCGATCATTCTCTGATGCTGGTGCTGATCCTTCATCCAAGGATTTTTCATACTCTGCTTACCTGTTTTTGTCCACAGATCCATGCAAATATTTGTATTCCCTTCAGATTTAATCCATAAACCGGTACACCCCAGCCACCACATAACAAAGCTGCCAGGAGCTACAACTTCATTCTCAATTTCTTCATTTAACCAAGTACCCCACTCAGGAAATGTTTTCAAGATCCAGGAATCCCGGCTTATTTCATCTATTTTACTCATACTTTCTCCTGCAATTAAAAAAATTATTACATGCAAATGTTCATTTGTCAATGTATATATGTTTGTTTTGTTTGTTTTCCTTGACTTTTTGTTTATTCTGGGTGTTTAATAGAGTAATAATGGATACTATAAAATATGAAAATGGAGACTTTTATGACAACACCAATTTTACAAGTTGCTTTAGACCATACCGATTTAGCATCTGCGATGAAATCAGCAAGGATTCTGGCTGATCACGTTGATGTCCTCGAAGTTGGAACAATTCTATGTTATGCAGAAGGAGCAAAGGCAGTTGAAATAATGAGAGCAGCATATCCGAACCACATAATCCTTGCCGACCTGAAAGCTGCAGATGCTGGTTCTGTGGTGGCAGACATTGTTTTTTCCCGTGGAGCAAGCTGGATGACATGTATTTGCAGTGCTCCCCTTGCTACCATGGAGGCTGCCCTTAAAGTTGCCAAAAAATACGGTGGGGATATACAGGTTGAACTCTATGGAGACTGGACATTTGAACATGCCAGACAATGGCAATCCATTGGCCTCACACAGGTAGTTTACCACCGGGGCAGAGATGCAGCTGCAGCCGGGCAGAGCTGGGGTGATGGGGATCTTGAAAAAATTAAGAAACTTGCAGATATGGGATTTTATGTTTCAGTTACCGGAGGGTTGAGCCCTGAAGACTTACATTTATTCAAAGGGATTCCAGTCAAGAGTTTTATTGCCGGCAGATCTCTCTATGCTGCTGACAGTCCTGCGGAGATAGCTGATTCTTTCAAAAAAGCCATTAACGAATATTGGAGTTAATATGAAACTCAGTGATATCAAACTGGGTATTTATGAAAAGGCTCTCCCTGCTGATTTGAATTGGACACAGAAATTGATGACTGCCGAAAATTTGGGTTTTAATTTTGTAGAAATTTCTGTAGATGAGAGTGATTCCCGACTGGCGCGATTGAACTGGACTCCCGAAAAAAGGAGGGAATTCCAGATTAACATTGCAAATAGTCCTCTTACAGTTCCATCCATGTGTTTTAGCGGACATAGACGATTCCCTCTCGGGAGTCATGATCCTGAAAAAAGAAAAATATCTAGGGATCTCATGAAAAAAGCAATTTTCCTTGCCACAGACCTGGGTATAAGAACAATTCAGCTGGCTGGTTATGATGTCTATTATGAAAAAGGAGATCAAGATACCCAACATTGGTTTATTGAAGGCATTATGGAAAGTCTGGAACTTGCAGCCAGGGAAAATGTAATGCTTTCTATGGAAATTATGGATACTCTCTTCATGAGCTCTATTGTTCGCTTCCTAAACCTCCGAAAGAAACTCAATAGTCCATGGTTCACCGTTTATCCTGATATTGGGAACCTGTCAGCCTGGGGAAATGATGTAGATCAGGAATTATC
This sequence comes from uncultured Spirochaetales bacterium, assembly GCA_964567895.1. Classification (GTDB taxonomy): domain Bacteria; phylum Spirochaetota; class Spirochaetia; order JABMQR01; family JABMQR01; genus JABMQR01. The sequence goes on from CAZMOX010000094.1 coordinate 7,048, forward strand.
ACTTGGTATAGAATATATCACCGCAATTCACCTCAAAGATACTCTGGCGGTTACTCCCGATTTTCCCGGACAATTTAGAGATATAAGTTTCGGAGAGGGATGCGTAGACTTCATTTCCGTTTTTGAAACTCTGAATAAACTAAAATTCCGAGGTCCTCTATTGATGGAGATGTGGACTGAGAAGAGCAGCAACCCTATAAAGATAATTAATGATGCCAGATTATGGATGATCGATAAGATGAGGAAAGGAGAATTTTGTGATTAAATCATTAAAAGAGGAGGTACTGAAAGCAAATCTTGCACTTCCCAAAATGGAACTTGTAACCTACACTTGGGGGAATGTCAGTGGAATTGATAGAGAGTCGGGGCTGATTGCTATAAAACCGAGTGGAGTTGAATATGAAAATATGACTGCCAGGGACATGGTTGTATGTGATATGGAAGGTAATGTTATGGAAGGAGAATATAAACCCTCCAGTGATCTTGCAACTCATTTGTATCTCTACAAGTCATTCCCTAATTGTGGAGGAATAGTACACACCCATTCACGAATGGCAACTTCATGGGCTCAGGCCGAACTTGATATTCCTGCCTTAGGAACTACCCATGCAGATTATTTTTATGGATCCATTCCATGCACCAGAAATATGATATCTGAAGAAATTAAAGAGGGTTATGAAAAAAATACAGGAAAAGTAATTGTAGAAACTTTTCTTACCCGAAATATAGATCCTGAAATGGTTCCAGGAGTAATAGTTTCCCGTCATGGACCATTTTCATGGGGAAGGACACCCCAGGAAGCTGTTCATAATGCTGTAGTTATGGAAGAACTTGCATTAATGGGGATACAAAGTAAAATTCTTAAACCGGAGATTGTACCCATGCCGGATGTTCTTCTGAACAAACATTTTCTAAGGAAGCATGGTAAAAACGCCTATTATGGACAGAAATAGATTTAGATATTATTCGCTGGTTATTATGAACATACAGTAAGGGGAGAAAGTTATGGCGAAATATGATTTTATGAGTTTTGGGGAAGCAAATATCAGGATGGCTCCCCCTGGACACGACCGTCTCGCACAGGCGGAAACACTTCAGCTTGGAATCGCTGCTGCCGAACTGAACTGTTGTGTAAACATATCCAATTTAAGTACAAAGTTACTACAACCCCAGCTTAAAACAGGATACATTACTAAATTGGTTGACTTCTGGACAGGCAAATATATAATGCAACATGCACGAGCTCAGGGAGTGGATATGTCAAATACTGTAGTGGAAGAATACGACATGGTAGGGCGAACACGTAATGGATTAGCATTTATAGAGGTAGGTATTGGTCCCCGACCAAGTCGCCAGCTTTACGATCGAGGCCACTCAGCACTAAGTCAAATCAAACCAGGAGACATAAATTGGGAAAAAGTCCTTGATACCAGGTGGTTCCACACAACAGGAATAGTCACAGCTTTAGGGGAGTATACAGCAATCGAAGTTGCTGCCGCTTTACAAGCAGCAAAAAAAAATGGAGCTACTACAAGTTACGACCTGAATTACAGGCATACTCTTTGGAGCAAAGAAGCTGCGCGAGAAGCAGCGAAGCTGATTATGCCCCACGTTGATGTAATTCTTGGCAATGAAGAAGATTTTGATACCATGCTTGGAGTCAAGGCAAAAAATACAGACAAAAATTATTCCAGTATCGACCCGCAAAATTACCGCGCTGTAGCAGAGCAGGTGATGGATAAATATCCGCATATTATCGCTGTAGGTACTTCTCTGCGAGAAGTAAAAACCGCTCTTCTCAATAACTGGCGTACAGTTTTAATGACATCCAATGGTTTTTTTGTTTCGAGAAAATACGAAGATATTGAAATCTATGATCGAACGGGTGGAGGTGACAGTTTCGCATCTGCTCTTATTTGGGGTATGCTTGAAGATCATCCGGAACAGGAAATAATTGATTTTTCAGCGGCTTTTTCCGCCTTGTGCCATACTGTTAGAAATGACTGGAATTTAATCTCTCGGGAAGAAGCAACAGAATTGATGATGGGAGGCAGCGCCCGAGTCAAACGATAAGAACCCGATAATATTTTTTTCTATCAACTTTTAAAATAATTCCCGTAGGGTAACCATTTCCTATGGAAACAACAAACGGTTGGATTTCAACCTGGAACCAGAGGAGCAAGTAGAAAAAGTCGCACTTTACGGGATCAGTTGTTTATGAAGCTTTTCTGTTTATAAGTAAACTGAGAGACTCAATAAACGTTGGAGCATTGATTATTTTCTTTAGTTTGTGAGAAACCGGATATGCATTAGTGCTTAATTTATTCAGGTGTGAACGAACAATTTCCGCATCAATATCGGCGAACCGCTCCCCCAGAGTCTGCCTGCCATCAAGCAGTATATTCATAAAATCTTTGTTTCGTAGGTTCATAACCAGAGGAGTATCTTCAAGCATTGCCTTCAATACTCTGGTCACCGCCTGGAAACCGTTTTTTTTCCGATAGGTCCGCATAAAAGTCCTAAAGAACTGCTCCATCAAATTATGTAAAGCTTTACATAATGAATAGTGAATTATCCAAGCTGTCACCGCAAAGGATGACAGAAACGAGTAAT
>CAZMOX010000095.1:0-9475 GCA_964567895.1 uncultured Spirochaetales bacterium
TATAGGGGAAGAAATAAAACTGTTTTAGTTTATTTAGTTAACTGCAAAACTAGGGAAAATATAACTTGCATATCTTGTTGATATAGGTTATATTATAACCACAATGAAATATGAAGTCCGAATTAAGAAGAATGTTGCTCGTGGTCTAAAGAAACTGCCCTCGGATATTCAAAAGCTTCTCTTCTTATTGGTCGCGGATCTTCAGGTAGATGGTCCGATTCAAAAGAGCTGGCGAAACTTCTCGCCTCTTGAAATGGGTCGATACCATTGCTATTTAAATTACAGATATGTGGCATGCTGGACATGCCGGAAAAACGAAATAATAATTGAGGTGTATTATGTTGGCTCTCGTGAAAAAGCCCCATATTGAGATCTCGATTCATGGTGAGCATGCCGACGAATTGCTTGCCTGGATCAAGAAGAAGTACGATATTGTTATCCTCTCCGGTGAGCCCGAAGATGATTTTATCTCTATCGAGAGTACTGAGTACTGGCAGAAAATGGAGAAGAATCGCGTTGGCAACTTGCTTGCCGGTGCCCGCCTGAAAGCTGGACTGACTCAGGCTCAGCTCGCAAAGAAACTTGGTATCCGTCAGAACATGGTCAGCGATTACGAGCATGGCCGACGAAACTATTCCAATGCCATGGCCAAGCGCCTGAGCAAAACGCTCGAGGTTAAGGAGGAGCATCTGAAGTATGGAAGCGAACAAAAGAATTCACTTGATAAAAAATAGCTGATTATTTTCCTTGACAGGTAAAATATGCTGTGGTATCTTTCACTTGTCAGACCATAAGCCTGTCTACATAGGAGCCGAAAGTAATGCTGCAACCAGTCAAAAAAATTACAATTCCTAATTCTATTATAGAGCAATTAATTAAATATATACAGGATGAACTTAAACCGGGAGATAAACTCCCCTCAGAGAGAGAAATGATAAGTTTTCTGGGAGTAGGAAGGACATCTTTGAGAGAAGCGCTAAGAGCTCTTGAAGGAATGGGCGTGGTTGAAACAAAAGCAGGTGAGGGTACTTATGTTTCTACTGATTCCAATAGAATATATAGGAAACCTCTTGAGTTAGGGGTTTTTGACAACAAGCGATCTGTAAAAGAAATTTTTGATGCCCGTTGTATTGTGGAAATAGGAATGATGAAGCTTGTTGTTCCTCAGATTGCCAATAAGAAAATAAAGGAATGCAGGGCTATTATTGAGGAACTGGAGTCTCTTAATGTTGATGGGTTTGAAACTTTTCTTGATCTGGATTACCAGTTCCATAAGATATTAGCTGAAGCCTCGGGGAACGGGGTTATTATTGAGTTTCTTAATCTGACTCATAGAATTATCGATGAAGAGCGCAGTCATGCCTTTGTTAATAAAAAGAGGTTGAAGAAATCAGTTGAGGTTCATAATGATATTCTCAATGCCATTGCAGACGGTGATGTGGAGGCATCTGCAAAAGCCGTGGAAAAACATATGAATTGGACAAAGGAGCTTCTTGAACTGTCCTGATAGATGTTTGACATAATGATTTTATAAATAGTATCGTTTGGTCGTTTGGGGTAGATTGTAAAGTAAAATGCCGTAAACCCCATAAAAAACCTCAAGCAGTCAGCAATTCTTGATCAAATAACTCCTTTGGAGTATAGAATCCTAAAATCTTTCTTGGATAAGAATTCATCCAATTCTCAATTTTCACTACAAAAGCTACCGAGAATTTTTGTATATCAGCACCTTTAGGAATAAACCGCCGAATCAATTTATTACTATTTTCATTTGTCCCTCTCTCCCAGGCACAATAGGCATGTGCATAATACATTTTTGTCCGACGTTTTGGAAAAAAGGCTGATGTTTCTAATCCCTGCATATTAAGAAACTTAACGCCGTTATCGGTGGTGATCGAGAGAAAGAGTCCTATATTTGGTGTGAACTTATCTTGACATGGTGGTTTTTATGTGGGATAGTGGACAGACCAGCATATAAGCTGTAGAGCTTGCATGCAGTAGATAGTGCCAAGTGTCTGAAAGTGGAGACTAAAATGAGTTTTAAACTGTCTTGTGCGGATTTTACCTTTCCTTTGTTGTCTCACGACAAAGTGTTGGATGTGATTTTAATATTGGATCTTGAGGGTGTAGATATTGGTTTGTTTCAGGATCGCGGTCATCTGCAGCCGGAAACAGAATTTAGTGACTTAGAGAAAAATGCAAAAGCATTAAGTAAAAAGTTGAAAAATCGGGGACTTGAAGCTTCGGATATTTTTTTTGCAAACCGCTCTTGATTTTGTATCAGCAGCTATAAATCATCCGGACAGCTCCGTACGGGAAAGATCGAGGGATCTTTTTTTGAAGACTCTGGAATACACCTCTATTTGTGGTGGAAAGCATATGTCTGCTTTACCTGGTGCTTTCTTTGATGAAGAATCAAAAGAAGCCTCTTTTAACAGATGCTGTGAAGAGCTGGTCTGGAGAACCGGTAAAGCCAAAGAATACGGGATAGTATTCTCAGTAGAGGCTCACATTGGTTCTATTGTGCCCACACCTTCGGATGCATTGAGGATGGTGAAAAAGGTACCCGGTTTAACCCTGACTCTTGATTATTCACACTTTGCCTACCAGGGAATCCCTGATGCGGAGGTTGAACCCCTGATGCCGCATGCGAGTCATTTTCATGCAAGAAGCGCTGCACAGGGAAAGGTTCAGACGGTTTTGCAAGAGAGTAGCATTGATTTTAAGAGGGTTGTCCATGTTATGAAGGATGTCGGTTATAAAGGGTTTATTGGGCTTGAATACAACTGGACCGATTGGGAAGGATGTAATAGAACGGATAATATTTCTGAGACAATTCTTCTTCGTGATTTAATAAGAAAAGCAGAATAATAAGATGGCCAGACCATCTGAGAGGTTGGTGTTGTTTTAGATTTGGTTACCACAGAAAAGGATTGGTGTATATGAATACAAATGTTGATTATGGAATAAAAAATAAAACAGCAGTTGTAACCGGCGGTGCTCAGGGTATTGGCCGTGAAATAGCTATCGCCTTTTTAAAGGTGGGAACAAATGTAGTTGCCGCAGACATCAATGAAGAGGTTCTTGAAAAATTTTCAAAGGAAATTGAGAGTTTTGGATTTTCCGGGTCACTTGAGATTGTTAAGGCAGATGTATCTTCTGTATCCGATCTGGAAAAGATGATTAATGCTTCAATTGAAAAGTTTGGGAGTGTAGATATTCTAATAAATAATGCCGGAATCCTTCATTCAACTCCTGTGGAAGAAATTACCGAATCAGAGTGGGATAAGATAATGGCAATTAACCTTAAGGGGATGTTTTTTGCAGCTCAGAAGGCGATACTCCATATGAAGAAGAATAACTGGGGGCGTATGGGCGGTTATGCAAACGGCCTGGCTTATTCTGCTTCCAAGGCAGGAATAATAAAAAAATATAAACCTGTGGTTATCTGTGCACTGAACGTTCAGCATAACCTTGTTAAGTATCATGGAATTGAGATAGAGGAGAAGGGTGTTTCTGTTCGTCCGGTTGAAAGTCATCACTGGTCATTTGCCAAGGCTCCTGACGGGACTCTCTTATCCGGACCGGCCATGGGCTATATCTTTGATATTGGAGATGGAAGAAAATATTACCATCCCGGAGATACTGCACTCTTCAGTGACATGAAACTAATTGGAGAAATTAATAAACCTACAGTAGGGTTTATGCATGTTTCACTTCCTACAGATGAAGGAGTAGGAATGCCTCACGGTGATGTATATAAATGTGGAGAGATTACTCTGGCAGAGGCACTTCTTGCCAGTGAATGGCTTGGTTTGGATGAGGTTATTACTTCCCACTATGTTGATCCTGAGTGTGATGATGTTAAGGAATTTGTGCAATTGGTAGAGAAAAACAGGGAAGAAGGGAAATATGCGCCAAAGGTTATTGTAATAAAACCTGGTGATACTTTTAAATTTGAAGAAAAAGAAAAAGTATCAACTTTAGGAGAGTAGATAAAATGAGTAGTGAAATAAACAAAGAGCTTTTGGAACAATTCAAGCCTTATACGCCTCTTAAGGCGCCCAAAAATATTGGGAAAGAGGAGCAGCTGGAACTGTTCTACAAAATGAGACTGATCAGGGAATTTGATACAAAGGTAAAAGACCTTTGTATGGATAACCAGATTTATGGTCTGGCACATTCTTATGATAACGATCAGTTTCAGGTACAGCGTCGTTTATGGTTGTCTCTTGTTTTTGATCACAGGATTATCGATGGTGTTCCAGCGGGTAAGTTTTTAGGCGAAGTAAAAAGAATTTTGGAATGGCCGTTATTATTAGCTGAATAACAAGGATATGCATAAAATGAAAGATTTTGATGTAATAATAATCGGCGCCGGACCGGGAGGTTATGTCAGTGCAATTAAATGCAGACAGGTAAGCTCTAAGCTGGTTGGTGGTATAGATTATCTGATGAAAAAAAATGGGGTATCCCTGTTTTATGATCATGCAATGATAGTCGATGTAAATAGTGTTGAACTTAAAAATCAGGGCATTATAATTAGGTGTAAAGACCTTATTATTGCTACCGGCGCCAAAGCAACAGGAATTCCTGATGTTGAAGTTGACGGTAAGACAATACTTCTTCCAAAGGATGCCTTATCTATTACCGAAGTTCCCCGAAAGACCGCGATTATTGGAGCCGGATCTATTGGAATGGAGTTTGCTTCCATTTGGAATACTTATGGTTCTGAGGTTACTGTTTTTGAATGGTTTGATCGGATACTGCCTAAAGAAGACCCTGATCTTAGTAATGAACTGGAAAAGGCCATTAATAAGAAGGGAATAAAAACCAAAACCGGAACTAAAATTATTGCTCTGAAAAAAGGTTCTGACGGGGTGACTCTTAGTGTGGAAAAAAGCGGTCAGGGAGTAACTGCCCATGAGTTTGACACCGTTTTATTTGCAATGGGGATTAAACCGAATACTGAAGAATTCGGCATTAAAAAACTTGGGCTTAAGTTAGAAAAAGGTTATATAAGTGTAAATGAGAAGATGGAAACATCTATTCCGCATGTATACGCTATTGGTGATGTTACCGGAAAATTCCCACTGGCTCATGTTGCAAGCAACCAGGGGCTAATTGCTGTAGAAGCAATTGCTGGTCTTGAACCAGAACCAATTAACTATAAACAAATTCCAAAATGTACTTATTGTAATCCGGAAATAGCAAGTATTGGTTTAACCGAAGAAGAAGCAGGTGCTGTCCGGAAAGATGTAAAAACAGGTGTATTCCCCTTTTCGGCTAATGGGAAAGCTCTTAGTTTAGACGTGGATACCGGATTTGTAAAAATGGTAAGCGATGGGAAAACAGGTGAAGTGCTGGGTGTTCATATGATTGGCCCCAATGTTACCGAAATGATTTCGGGAATTTCTGTGGCTATGAAAATGGAAGTGAGTGTAGAAGAAATAGCTTCATCTATCCATCCCCATCCAACACTTAGTGAAGCAATACAAGAGGCTTCCCATGGAATTATGGGACATTATTTATCTATTTAAATTTTTAAGTTAAATTTCTACGGGAGGTAGATTATGAAAAAAATTGGATTTATCGGCTTGGGCATTATGGGTAAGCCGATGGCTAAAAACCTGGTTAAGGCCGGATATGATTTGACGGTATTTGATATTAACAACGCTGCTGTAGAGGAGCTTGTGGCAATTGGGGCTGCAAAGGGGAGTTCATCAAAAGATGTAGCTTCCAAAACAGAAATTATCCTTACAATGCTTCCGAATTCTCCTCATGTTAAAGAAGTTGTACTTGGAAAAGATGGAGTTGTTGAAGGTGTAAAACAGGGCTCTGTTCTTGTGGATATGAGTTCTATTGCACCTCTGGCTTCACAGGAAGTTTCCAAAGCTCTGGCAAAGGCTGGCGTAAAAATGCTGGACGCTCCTGTAAGCGGCGGGGAGCCCAAGGCAGTAGATGGCACTTTGGCTTTTATGGTCGGGGGACCTGAAGATGTCTTTAATGAAATGAATGCTATTCTGTCCGTAATGGGTGGTTCTGTTACCCACGTAGGAGAAATTGGAAGTGGAAATACAACCAAACTGGCTAATCAGATGATAGTTGCTCTGAATATTGCGGCAATGTCCGAAGCTATGGTTCTTGCTACAAAAGCCGGAGTTGATCCGGAAAAGGTTTATAATGCTATTAAGGGAGGTCTTGCAGGTAGTACTGTACTAAATGCTAAAATGCCTCTGGTTCTTGATGGAAATTTTAAACCTGGATTTAGAATTGAACTCCACATTAAAGATCTTCAGAATGCTCTGGATACAGCTCACGAACTAGGTGTTCCTGTTCCTTTATCAAGTAATGTAATGGAAACTATGCAGGCTCTTAAAGTGGATGGTCACGCAAGTGATGATCATGGCGGGATTATTCAGTTTTATGAAAAACTTGCCAAAACAGAGGTTCGTAAATAGCTACTTAGGGGATAATAGAAATTTCTAAACGTCCGATTGTTTTCTCCACGCCCTTAGATTATTCCTGGGAATTTCTACACCTAAGAGGTCTTTGTACTCCATATAAAAGAAAATTACTTGACAGGAAAATTACTATATTTTACTATGGTCAGATAGGCTGACCATAAAATAGATCAGGATTGTAATTTTACTACCGTTTTAGTCGGTGGAAAGCGAGTTTGAAACTGAAAAAATGTGATCTTTGTATTGGTCGGAAGGCAGGGCCGGCTTGCGTTGAGGTTTGTCCGGTTGGTGCAATTGTCTTAAAGGAGTAAATAAGTGAATTTTGGATGGGCTGGAAATATTCTTTATATCAACTTATCTACGCGGGAAGTCCGATTAATTAGTACCCTGCCTTACATCAGAAAATATATTGGTGGACGCATGCTTGCTGCCCGACTTGCCTGGGAATACATTCCAAAAGAAGCAGGTCCCCTGGATGAGAATAACATAATAATAATATCATCAGGTCCTCTATCGGGTACCATAGCACCGACTTCAGGTCGAACTGTAATGTCCATGATCTCCCCAGTCCCATACCCATTCCCATGGTATACTCATTCAACTCTTGGAGGATGGTTTGCAACACAGATGAAAGCTTCAGGTTACGATGCGATCATGATCCAGGGAAAAGCAGAAAAGAAAGAATATATCGAAATCAAAGATAGGAATGTACAGATAAAAAGTGCAGAATATCTATGGGGCAAAGATACAATACGAACCCAGGAAATTCTAAAAAAACGTATGGGTTATGAGGCACAGGTGCTGGCTATTGGACCTGCAGGTGAGAATCAGGTTTTGTCTGCTACTGTTCAGCATGATTTTGATTGTTCAGCAGCCCATTCCGGGTTTGGTGCTGTTTGGGGAAGCAAGAATCTTAAAGCCCTGTCCGTTTTGGGTACAGGGGATATTACGGTCGCCCATCCGAATAAATTGATTAATGAAATGAACAACCTGAAAAAGTTTAGTTTAACTCCTCAGCATGCATTCCTTCGCTATGATCAAAAACAATCTAATAACAATGTAGATGGCATAGAATCAAGGCCTGTTTGTACGCAAAGTTGTGTTAACAACTGCCATGTCGGAAAATATTTGAAAACATCTGATAATAGGATGATAGAGACCTTTTGTATAGGGAAGAACTTTTTAGGTGACCTTCCAACAGCATATGATAACCGGGGATTTGAAAACAGATACCAGTGCATTGGATTATCCCTTTGAGGGTATTTTGAAAATTACTGGAAAGGGAAGGGAATCGCAAATAATCAGTCCGGAGCGTTATACATTCTATAATGTCCAGGGAGAATATGAGCAGAATTGGATAGTGGCCACTGGAGATGAAGCTGAAAATGCATGGCAGCACTACCAGAGGTTGATTGATGAGTACGGGCGGACATATTCTGAATATGAGCAAGCCAGGAAGGCTTTTGATTTTATGATAGATGAACTCCTTATTAAGATCACTGAAATGCGTAATGCCGGTATTGATGTTACAGGACTGGTAGAGAAATTGAAAAGATTGGGTCCGCCTGAAGCTCCCTTGCCCCCGAGTGATTATATTGTTCCGCCATCACCTGTGCAGAGCGCTTTCATTCTTAACCTTCCGTACGGGGAGTATAATATATGCTTCATTAATAAGGATGGCGATGTAATGGAGGGTTCTGAGAAGCGGGTAGTTGTCTTTAAAAAACGAAGGGCAGATGCTATTGGTTTTGAGGTAATCCCGGGTGATAAATGGACCCGGCCGGTTGAATCTAAAAAATCATCATCTGTTATATATGTTGACGGCACTACTGATCTGTACTTACGTCCTTTTTTTCAGGATGAGTTTAATGATCTCTATTACCAGAAGATGATCAGGAATGATGCCAAAGGGAATCCCAGTCTGATGAACTGGGTGAATATACAGCAGGTTCCCGGAGCCCGGACTGAATTGACCGGAAACAGCCATGTCAGTGAGATACTAATGGAAAAACCCTTTTATGTGGAACAGACCCAGGGCTCATCTCTTGGCTATAATATTGTGCCCTTCGATCCGGAAGGTGCTCATAAGACCATGGATCCCAGCCTAATTGCCTTTAGAGTGCCGGTTACTAGGGAGAGTGGTCGTATAAAGTTTCAACTTCTCGACAAGAATGGTCTAACTCTGGATGGAAGCAGCCGACAGATAAGAGTAATCATTAAATCCAGCTGGCAGGGAGTGCTTTTGTTGTTATGCATGCTGCCCCTGCTTGTAATGGCAATAGCACTCATGATCAGATCTAGGAAATACTCTCTTTAGGATTTGTAAAATATTTACGAATCCTAAAGGTGCACCCCAAAGGCACAATCCTAAGAAATCTGATAGGTGACAGGATTGTGTGCTTTTGCATTGGTAAAGTGAATACTCCTGTATGATTGATTTATTGCCAAATCTTTTTAATGATTTCCAATTTCCGATTTGATAAATATCCATACATTGTTACCCACATACCATCAACCTTACTGTTTCTAATCAATGAAACCATTTGCTCCCATTGCGAATCTAACATATAAGCACACACATGAGGATAACAATTTGCCTTACTTTCTACTTGATCAAGCACTTCATCAATTCGGGTTTGATAAACTTCAAACCTCGCAGGGTGTTTTTCTTTTGGGCCGGGAATATTATATTTAGCAAAAGATCTATTTCCAATGTTATCTTCTAAATTCATCCATTTTAATAATGTGTCCAGAATAATAGACTCTGTAAGTTTAGGATTCCAGTCCTGAATAGTTTGCCCATACCAGCGGGGGAGTGCACAATAATCGAAAGTAAAAAGTTTTGGTGTAACAGCATTACATATTTCAGATAGTGCCCGATAATCTAAACCACTTGAGTGATTCCATGGAGGCGCCCAGCCCCTAGCAGACAATTCTATTCTATTTAATCCCATTGTGTTAATTAGTTGTCTTGTCTGTCGGTAGAAACCGACTACTGTTTCTGCTTTGAA
>CAZMOX010000096.1:0-9430 GCA_964567895.1 uncultured Spirochaetales bacterium
ACCCTCACATAAAGGGTATCATTAGGAACCATTTTCAAGGTCTTTTCCAGGTTTCCATTGAATATCTCAATAACAGTAATCGGTCGGGTTCTCGATTCTATGAAAGTGGTGATCATATCACAGGAGGTCATAGCGAGAACAGTCAATAGTGCCAACAAAATAAGTATCGTTCGTTTTACGTTCATATTCCTCACCTCCTTTTAGGTATTCGGATTTAGATCATCAAGTGGAATCTCTATGACAACTGTAGCCATATAACTAGCACTCCCAAGATCGAATGTTGATGCGAAGATGTTATCTGCCAGATCATCACCTTCTTCCCCTTCTTCCGTATTACGGATAATATTGAACATGCCTACTCCAAGGCTTACCCAGCCGTATTTCACCTTCGCCCCAAGGTTGACGATCTCATTCATTGACTGGGAAAGATCAAATTCATCAAGATCGACTTGTAGTCCCTGCATCTCAGCAAAGACGTAGAACATGTCCATCAGCTGAGCATCTACTCCGATGCTGAACTGAGGCACGCCGAATTTCCCCGCACTCATAATGGTTTCACCAAGTGCAGTTATGCTCAGATCGAAAAAATCAGGGATGATTTCGATGTAGCTTGTCGCTACGATATAGGGGTTGAAAAGGATGTCGGATGTCTGGGTGAAACTGTTATCGGAAATAGAGACACCATTCACTCCGATAGCTACTGAGGGCATAACATCCTTGCCAAAGTCGAGAACACGTGCTTTCAAGTGAAAGGTATCCATCGCCATATCTGTTAAGTAAAGGTCTGCCCAGATAAGCTGGCGACGGGTGTAGCCGAGTTCGACATCAGCCGAGGTGCCGATCATGGCAGTGGCCGATGTCAGATAAAGGTCAATTCCATTCAGCATCCCCGCCTGCTGACCAAAGATACCGACATAGACGTTGCCCTGTCCGACAGTAGTCGCCTTAGGAACGGTGAGAACTCCATTCTCTCCCCACATCATTACCGGGGAAACAATTCTCTTGAACAATGCAAATTCCTGCTCTCCTTCAGCTGCAAACAGCAAACTGAAACAGAGAAGGAAAAGTATTGTCAAAAATAGCAGTCTTCGAATCATAATACTCCTCCGCAAAAATCTTCTATTGAGATTTTCTAAGCTTTCCTTATATGTTATCCACATACATTATTCACATACCTGCCTAAATAAATATATAGTTAAGCACGATGAAAAAGCGGAGGCAGGAAGAATGAATTCGGAACCAACACAGGGGGAGGATTGATGTTTACTCAAAGTAGTAGATACTTATTACCGAACTGATACTTTTTGCTCATACTTTTTCAGACGATCCAAATACGAGATCAACCGATATAAGGGTTGATTCCTTTAAACGGTTTTTACCCGTTTATTATTATAACTCACTATAGCACTCAGAGTTACAGTCGTAAACAAAAAAAATCCTATCAGGTGTGATTCATCACTTAATTATCTCAGAGAGGGAGAGAAGTAGCAAGAAATTATGGCACCAGAGTTTCACTATGAACTGCCAGCTTACCTGATGGAAATTGAAAACCGATATGCAGATCGGACCCAGACAGGTTTTTAACTGGAATGTTTTACTTTAACTTGCATCCACCCCTCAGGTACCCTATGATTGATAGGGGGGGGTACATCATGAAAAAGATATTAACCAATGCAAAAATTGTTGCTACTATAGGTCCTGCCTCACGAGATTATGAATCAATCTACAACATTATCCAAGCCGGAGCACGGGCTATACGTCACAACTTCAGCCACGAAACCGCTGCCGACCACCAGAGGAGTGTCGATTGGGCACGAAAAGCTTCTAAGGTTCTTGATATCCCCGTTGCAATTTTTCAGGATCTGCAGGGCCCCGAAAGTCCGGGTAGGAAATCTTGCCCAACCATCAATTGAACTGATAAAAGGCGACAAACTCATCATCACTTCTGATCCCTGCGAGGGGACAAAAGAGAGGCTGAGTATCGACTATCCCTATCTTCATGAAGAAGTAACACCCGGAAAGAGAATTCTCATTGATGATGGCCTTATTCTGCTGAAGGTGGTATCAGTTGTTGGTAAGAATATAGAGACCATAGTAAAAGATGGTGGAATTATTAAACCGAGAAAGGGAGTAAATCTTCCGGATGTTGCTCTTTCGTTTGTCCGAAGTGCAGCAGATGTGAGGGCTTTGAAAGATTTAATGCTGGCCACTTATGGAAGAATGATTCCCATAATCTCAAAAATAGAAAAACCTGAGGCAGGAGATGTGGCAAATGCAATTCTCGATGGAACCAGTGCTGTTATGCTCTCCGGCGAAACTGCGGCCGGCCTATATCCGCAGCGTTCAGTTGAAATCATGCAGCGTATCATCATGCATACTGAGGCCAGTCTTGAATACAAGCGATTGGTTCTTGGGCAACGGTTAAACCGTGAAGATATAGAGATAAAACTGAAAAAAAGTACGACTGAGGCAGTGGGATCGGCTACACGTGAGCTGACATTGGCTATCAAAGCCTCTTATATCGCCTGTTTCACCTACTCCGGCGGATCAGCTAAATTGATCTCCAAGTTTCGTCCTGGAATTCCTATCATCGGTTTCAGCCCGCTCATCCAGACTATTCAACGTCTTGCACTCGCATGGGGTGTGAATCCGGTTCATATAACCGATCTTGTCTCGCTGGACACCTTACTGGCCTGTGCTCCTGAATACCTTAAGGAGAAGGATTTGTTAGCGCTGGAGATACCATTGTTGTGACGGCGGGAGTGCCCGTCGGCAGCCCCGGGAAAACCAATCTGATTAAGGTTGTTGAGATCATCTGATTTGGGATGGATCCACCCATCAAGCATAGCCAAATCCGAACCCATCCCTAAAGGCTCACCTTTCAAAAGGTTGTCTCAAGCAGCCTCCCGGCACAAGATCTATGTATGCTCCGGTCTCACCGAACTTTGTGGTGATCAGGTGTTTAATTCAGCGGTCATTATTGACAAAAACGGGAAGCTTCTCAGTTTGCACCGAAAAATCAATGAACTGGATATCGGACAACTATACTATGCCGTTGGGAATCGATTACAGGTTGTGGAAACGGAATTGGGAACTCTTGGATTGATGATTTGTGCCGATGGGTTTGCGAGGGATCAGGTAATTAGCAGAACACTTGGGTATATGGGAGCTGATATTATCATCTCCCCCTGCTCCTGGGCTATACGAAGTACTCACGATAACAAGGCAGAACCCTATGGTAATTTCTGGAGAGATGCATACCGACCTGTGTCAAAAGATTTTAATATTGTGATCGCCGCTGTAAGCAATGTAGGGTGGGTAGAGGCAGATCCCTGGTAATTGGTCCGGATGGTGAGAATATTTTTCAGGCTCCTTACGGATCAGAAGCTGAAAAAATCTGTTATGTGGATATTGAGCTGGAAAACCGACCGGCAAAAGGACACTCCTGGACAGATTACTGGAGTAGTTCTACTGAGTTCTACTGAGCAAGTATAACAGATTCAGACCCCTTTTCCAACAAACCGGACAGTCTCACAGCTGATGGACAAATATCCAGCTATAGCTTTTATCCTTACCCCGTCTCTAATGGCCAACTTAATAAATTCATTGCGAATATTCATAATTCTTATATTTCTATCCCTGGATTTAATCAGGATCTGATCTCCACTCGATAATTTCAGGGTATCAAACAGAGAGTTCAAGATAAAAGTATCCCTCTGAGGATCACTTTTTGCCATTACCAAACCCACCATTGTCTTTTTATCCGGGTTTTCAATAAAGATAGTATAAGCTTTTCGCGCACTTTCTATATCATCCCCAAAATAGCTCAGGGTTTCGGATTGTGATACAATTGAGGCAATATTATTTTGTATGTAGGGGTGCGCACTCCAGAGATAATCATCAGGACGATTCACCATTCCTGCACGCATAGGATTATAGGCAAGATACCGCAGGAGTTCATAAAACTGCTTGTCTGTAACTATCAGAATTCCTTTATATCTGCCCTCATAAATTGTTCCTGTTCTATTATGACGATTGTTATAGTATCGCGTGTAGGACATATGCAATTCCTGCATAATCTTACCTGTTGAGACTGACCCCGTTTTAATAACCAAATGATAATGGTTATCCATAATTACATAAAACAATACTAAAAAACCATACTTTTTCTGCAATCCATCCAGAATGCTAAGAAATTTCATTTTATCTATGTTATCTTCAAAAATGTAATTTTTATTATTCCCACGTTGAATGAGGTGATACAGTGCTCCAACAATATTTACCCTTCGTTCTCTAGCCATGTCAAAATTATAAGCCGAGTTCACGTAATTGGACAGTTACCAATAGTAGGTATATGAAAATCGGTAGGCAAGTTTGGGAAAGGGGTCAGACCCCTTTCCGTAAAGGGGGAATGGGGTTAAACCCCTTTCCGTATATGATTGTTTTTGTAATAATTACCTGCATATAGCCGTATGAACCTCTTGCCAATTTCAGTCTTACAGGGTAACCTTTTGTAATACATATAGGGCTAAAATCCAATAGGATCTGCAGTCTTTGGAGGCACGCTATGAATACAGTGAAAAATATTTTAGATCAAAAAGGAAATGATGTTGTCAGTGTTAAACCTGAGGATCTTTTATCTCAAGCACTTTTAAAACTAACCCAACACAAAATTGGTGCAATTATGGTTCTCGATGATAAGGGAGCAATTAAGGGAATTTTGTCAGAACGTGATATCGTCAAACACCTGGCAGGAAGAGTTGACTGCACCACTGCTCTACCTGTTTCAGAGGTAATGACCAAGGGTGTTACTTATGTAAAGCCGCACCAAAGTCTTGATGACTGTCTTCAGCTTATGACCACAGGCCGTTTCCGCCACCTCCCAGTGGTAGAGAACGATAAATTGGTTGGTATTATCTCTATCGGAGATGTAACTAAATTTCAGCTGGCAGATCATGCACTCAAGATTGGACAGTTAGAATACTATATCACAAACACCTATTAATCGAATTGCTGATACCTTGGAAAAGGGGTCAGACCCCTTTTCCAAACCTGCCCTCCATTCCCTACAAAGAAATAATCTCCTGTTCAACGCCAACTCCGCTTGCGCTGATAGCTTCAATCAGGCCGGCAAAATGGGGATCTGTGCTGGAAGAGAGTTTTTTCAGTTCATTGGAGGATAATTGATAGCCATACTGCCGGTATGTTTCATATGTTTCAACATCCATTTTATAGAATTCAATAGAGGTTCCGGCAATGTGCTGCGCTTTTTCAGCTATCAGAATTCCTGCCGGATCAAGATCACAGAAGCAGGAGATGCGGACGGAAGCTTCGGCCAGTTTTCTGATAAGTATTGCTACTGCGCTATTGGGGAATCCACCAAGATAGAGATATCCGGTAAACAGATCAACACCGTTCACGCCGGGTGGTGGTTTTTGGTGCAAGGCGCCGGTTGAGGCTGACGCTGTGGCTGTGGCAAATATAGCAGTATCGGCAGGTGCAGCAGTGCCGGTAACGGCTGAATAGAAGCTCTCCTTGTTTTCCAGAAGCAGGATATGTTCTTCCTTACATGAGGGAATATATTGATCCAATCCGGAAACACTTTGCAGTGGTAGTGACAGCATCCTTCCACCGGGATGCAGCAGAGATCCATCAGAAAAACGGAAAACCCCGGAGAGCAGAGAGGATACTTCCGGATAAGACCGCTGCAGACCAAGCTCTTTGCTTACCGTAATTTTATCGGCCTTGTCGGCCACACGCTGCATAAAAATGAGAATCTGCTCAATTCTCTTTGAGTTATGAAAAAGTGCAACACTCAACTGCCTGACCGGCTGCCGGAGGCAAATCTCTTTTGCGGTATTGCTCAGTACAAACATATCGGTCAGAAGAGCCAAAGCCGCCTCAAGCTGTGCAAGCGTGCCCACTCCGAGAAGTTCTCGTACCGCAGAAGGATGTGCCATGAGATATTCGTGAAAATATGCTGAAATATCGGTCTTTGGTACAATACCTGAGACAGCCTCAAGTATCCTCGCATCAATCTGTGCAGGATGCAGCAACCCTACATAATCATGGAGCATAGCGGCATCCAACAGATACATCGCATCAACTTCATTATGAGCTCTGAAACTCATCCATTTAATCTCAATGATTTTCTGCTCCGCAAGCCATTCGGCACTCTCTAAAAAGGCGTCCTTTGTTTCAAAGTTTTTTTTGATTTCGGGGAAAATCTTCTCCCATTGACCGATACGAAGCCGCCTTCCGCCGGAAAAAGCTGCGGAACGGGGATATTTTTCCGCAAATATCAGGCAAATTTCCCGTGCGTACTCTTTCATGATTCCTGAATCGAGTAGTCACGGATGTGAGCCTGGTAATCTTTTCTGAGAATAAGGTTTACCTTATCTACATGAGGAGCTATGGTTTCTATCTTCTCAGTCGGAACTGCGGTAAGAACCTGAATTCCCATCTGTTTGAAGAAACTGAGCATATTTCCAATTCTGTCATCATCCATCTTATTGAACGCCTCATCGAACAACACCAGACGTATTGCCTGTTCATCATCCTTGAAAAAACGGAAAAAAGAGGCCGCAATGGCCACATAATAGGGAGTCTGGGTTTCACCGCCTGACTTTTCCCGAAGAGATTTACTGAGAGATGATTCCAGCACCAACCCCGTTTTTTTATCTATTGTTTCCGTATGCTTAATTTTAATATCATACGTATAGTACATTCGGTAGTCACAGATTTCACGAACCTCGATAGAATCAAGTTCATTCTCAAGAATTTTCGAGAAGAGGTTCTCGATACTTTTCCGCTGTTGTTCATCGATAATTTGCTCAAACAGTTCTCCTTCATAATCCCGAATCTGTGCTGCATCGGAAATCACGGACAATAGCTGCTTTTTCTCCTGCTTTTTGCTCAGCGAAAAGCTGTATTGATCCTGCCCGAATCTCAGGGTACGTAAAATGCTGTTGAGCTCGGAAAAACTCTCCTTTGCATCAATAAGATACTCATTCAGCCGGGAGACAAAATGTTCCTTAAACTGCCGTTCGGCATCTCTCCTTGCCTGTACAATTTTCTCCCTATAACGGGGCAGTTCAGTCTGTACATAGGTTCTCAGTGTGGCTTTAAACTGCCTGGAATCATCACTATCAACAACCATATAGGTATTATTGTTCCGATTATACTGTTCTTTCAACATCCGCAGCTGCTTTTGTGTCTCGAAGATTTTTGTTTGTGTTCCTTTTTTTGCGGTACTCATAGATTGATGTTTTGCAGTCAGTTCTTCCAAAGTGGGTTTGTCGGATATATGCTTCGCATAAAATTCTTCACAGAGCAGTTCATACTCCTGATGCATCTCCTTGTATGCCGTAAATTCATCAGAAGCCTGATTGAGCTCCATGCACAGTTTTTCGTAGTCAATTTCAAGTTGTTCAATCTTATTTATCAGTACACCGATCTGCTGCTGGTCTTCGGCAATCTGCACCTCTATTTCGGATATCTGGCTCTGGATGGTCTGCGCTATTTGTTCCATCTCTTTGAACCCGCTGGTGTCAATTTGTGCCAAGTGTCCATTAATTTCTTCGAGCAGGGTATGATTACGCTTCTGCTCCTCAAATGAATCACTCAAGGATATCAGTGTACCAATTGCTTTGATGGCTCGATCCGAAATATCAATCTGTTCGGTAATCTGCTGTATGACCGCCCGCTTTTCGGAAAGCAGCAGATCCAGTTCGGTCAAACGTTTTCTGATCACCTGGAGACGCTGCTGTTTGGCGGATTCACCGATATACCAGTGCTTATAGACTTTTTCGCTGATCCTCGATGCAGTTCTATTGGAGTACTTCATACACTCCTTTGTGACGGTACGGTGATACTCTTTTAGATGATCAATGGTAACCATCATCACATCACCGAGAAGATACGCTGCGTATCTCCGCGCCAGGGGATTTCTGGCATCAACCAGTTCAGCAAGTGAACCGGATCTGATCTCTGAATTGTGCATGGCGGCAAGGTTTGGCAGCCCCACTCCCGAGATATGTTTCGGCAGGGCATCATAAATTTTCACCGCGCGTGAAAAATCGCTCTGTTCAACCAGGATATTACACCGTTGTGTATTCAGCCATCCCTCAACTGCATTCTGCCATTCAACTCGTTGTACTTCCAGTACATCAGCAAATATATAGGCATTAATATTTTCCTGTTTCAGCTCGGCGAGAAGACGAATCGTCGATTCCGGGTACCTGAGAGCTCCTGAGGCTACCTCTTTCTCCTCGGCTTTCAGATCCTTACGTTCTCCTTCAAACTCCCGCAGCTCCTGTTCATGAGTAATCTGATCTCGCAGCAAAGTCCGTGTTTCTGCCTGCAGTTGGGTGATTTCCCCCTGCAAATCTTTGTCCAGCGGCCTTTGAAGAAGCGCCTCGACTTGCGCATGCAGCATCCTGTACTCTTCAATATGCTGCTCGTTATGCCGCAGCCGCTCCTCAATTTCAATGCGGTCACGATTGAATTGCTCATACATTCTGTGTTCATCACTATTTCTGAGAGCATCCCGGGTTTCATCAAGCCTGTTCTGATATCCTCTTTTCCGGGCCTGTTCCCGTTCTATATGCTGTTTCAACCGTTGTAAATCATCACTCCGCGCCTCTTTATCGGCAGAATTTTCAGCACTCTTAATCTGCAGGATGTTAACGGGCAGGATTCTCTCAAGGTACTCCTGTTTTATCAAGTGAGCGGTAAACTCATCCACCCGCTTTTGCAGTCCGGCAATGGCCTCAAGTTCCGCGATCTTCTGTTCCATCAACACGGCTTCTCTTTCAGCTTCCTGATAATTGAGAAGATTCTCTTTCATTGCACTGATGTCAACCTGGCGTTCTTCCAAAATGTAATCGCAAACAAACCGATCAACAGAATGCAGGGGTTTGAATGATACGGATCTAATCAGGGCTTCAAAGTATGGATTGAATGATACATTTCGCCGATGTACATGCAGTAACTGGGTAAGACGATTATTATACTCTGTTTTTGTTTTGCAAATTCTACCGCTTCCTGCAAGAATCACACGTTTAAAAGCTGAGATGGGATACATTTTTCGATTGTCCTGAATAGTGATTTCATCAAGCAATCCATGCTCCATTATCCAGAACAGTTCTTTCGTGTCACCATTTGAACGTGCTTCCACCTGCACTCCCGCGAGAAACTGTTCATGCTGTTTTTCAAACTCAAGTATTATATGAGTGATGGTGTCGCCCCGATAGTATTCGAGTCCGGTTGCGCCGATTTTACATCGACAATATCCTTCCAGATTTCTCTCTGTACGTACCTCGGCGGCAGCCGCATTAAACCGGATTTTTCGAATATCGGCAATAAGCGCGTATTGAATAGCATCGATTATCGTCGATTTTCCACTGCCATTATCCCCGGCAATGAGGGT
>CAZMOX010000097.1:0-9402 GCA_964567895.1 uncultured Spirochaetales bacterium
CCGTTCCCATTGGGATCCTGCTCTTTGAATGCTTTGAGTACCTGGTAGAATTCTTCAGTTGTATCAGGAGAATCCATCCCTACTGCATCAAGAAAAGTAGTATTTAACCACAGTTTTACCGATGTCTTGGTATTGATTCCGTCACTGATTTTTGGGAGACTGTAGATGTTTCCGTCAGGAGCGGTGATCATAGTCACAACCATGGGATTTGCTTCCATAGCAGCTTTAAACTCAACACCATGCGTGTCAATAAAATTATTCAAGGGAACGAATATTCCCTCTGCCCCATAGCGGGCCATTGTTGAATTTGTCATTGCACTTTTCTGGTTAGCTCCTAAGAAAACATCCGGCATATCCACATTACTGGCCAGTATCAGGTTCATTTTTTGCTTAAGCTCTTTAACCGGAACAAATTGCCAGTTTACATGAACATTTGTCAGATCTTCCATATACTGGGTGAGCGCATTGTCATCATAGTCAGAGACATTAACATCCATAGGTGTAAAAATATCCAACTCATATGTCTCTTCGACAATAGGGAAAACGCCAGGGGCGGATACAGCGAGTCCTGTTCCTTCTGATGCTCCGGCTTCCTGCTGTCCTGCAGCAAAAAGTGAAAAGCTCAGGAGTAATACAAGAACTAGTACGATTCCTTTTTTCATAATAACCTCCATGAAAAATTTATCCTTTTATTGCACCAATCATCACCCCTTTTACAAAAAACTTTTGTACAAAAGGGTAAACACACCATATTGGCAGACTGGCGACAATAATTAACGAGTATTTGAGCAGATCAGCTAAGCCTTGTTTTGCAGCCATCAATTCCGGATCATCAATAAGTGATGCATCAATGGAATTCAGGACCAGAATATCTCTCAGGATTATCTGCAAGGGAAACAGTTCTTGTTTACTGAGATATATAAAGGCCTGGAAAAAGGCATTCCAGTGCTGAACGGCATAAAAGAGGGCAATAACGGCTGTTATAGCTTTTGAAAGCGGGATAACGATATGAAACATGAATCGAAAATCTGAACAGCCGTCAATCCGGGCTGCATCAAGAATCTCTGTAGAAATCTGTGTCTGGTAATAGGTCCGGGTAATTATCACATTATATACCCCGATGGCTCCGGGAATAATCATAACCCATCTGGTATTCAGGATTCCAAGATCCCGCATGAGGAGATAGTTTGGTATTATTCCTCCATTAAAGATCATGGTGAAAGTGAACAGGAACATGAATAGGTTCCGGCCGTTGAAATCCTTACGTGAAAGTGGATAAGCGGCAAAAATAGTCATAAAAATATTGATGATGGTGCCTGTTACCGTATAAAATATAGTATTTGCATACCCTGTCAGTATTTGACTATTCTCAAAAACGGCCTTGTACCCCTCAAGGGAAAAATCTACCGGCCATAACCATACTTTGCCGCTTATTACGGCATCAGGTGAGCTGAAGGATGAACTGATAATATATACTATCGGTAAGGATACCAATGCAAATGCAATCGCAAGAAAAGAGTTATTGATTATATGAAATTTCCGATCAGCTTTTGACAGGCGTGCAGTACTGTTCACCGTATTACTCCTAATACTTTTATCAGAAACTGGTATTCTTACCAGAGACTGGTTTTGCTCAATTTTTTAGCAATTTGATTCACCAGAATTATTAGTAAAAGATTTATCATAGCTCTAAAAAGCCCGATAGCAGTTGCGTATGAGAAGTCTGCCATACTGGAAGCCAGGCCAACCTTATAGACATAGGTTGATATTATTTCAGATGAACTGATGTTGAGATCATTCTGCATGAGAAATACTTTCTCAAATCCAATATTCATAACCCGTCCGGTGTTTATAATCAGCAGGATGACTGCAGTGGGAATAATCCCCGGGATATCTATAAACCTGATTCTCTGAAACCTACTGGCTCCGTCAATAATTGCAGCCTCATGAAGTTGCGGGTCGATACCGGCTAATGTAGCCATATAGATAATAGTACCCCATCCGGCATTCTGCCATACACCAGTCCAGACATAGATTGATTTAAATAACTCCGGTTTTGCCATGAAATCCATCTTTTCCCAACCCAGAACCCCGAAGATCATATTCATCACACCAACTCTTGGAGAGAGGAACTGGAGTACCAGCCCCACCAATACTACTGTACTGATAAAATGGGGCATATAAGTGGTGAACTGAACCAGTTTTTTGTATCTGTTCTTCAGGGTGCTGTTGAGGGAGAGAGCCAAAATAATGGGAATGGGAAATCCTGCTAGTAATTGGTAGAAACTAATTACCAGCGTGTTCGTTAATACTCTGGAAAATTGATATGAGGAGAAAAAGCGGTTAAAGTTTTTCAGTCCGACCCAGGTACTGCCCCATATTCCCTTTGAGGAGCTGTATTTCTTGAATGCTATTTGAGCACCATACATAGGATAGTACCTAAAGACTACCAGCCAGATCAAAGGCAGTAGGATGATAATATACAGCTGATAATTTTTCTTGATATTGCTTAGAGTCATATTTTTCTTAGGCAATTGCCGTTCTGGAAATTTAGATTCGCCCATGTTGCCCCTCTTTCGGTTGTCTCAAGTACATGTAAATTCTAAGGGGTGATTTGAAGGTTTGTATACTTTGAAAAATGATTGAAACCCTGAAATTTTTGGGATTTCTACTCTGAAATTTTACGGAAAAGATTGAAAAACTTTAGATCTCAAGTCCCTGAGTTAAGAGTCTTATTCCGGAGTTCTCGCGGGCTTATGCCAAAAAAACGTTTGCAGGCCCGATAAAATGTGTTGTCATTTACATAACCGACCGATCTGGATACTTCAGAGATGGTAAGGTGAGGATTAGCTTTGATCAACTCCTGAACCTTATTCATTCTGAGGTTTTCTATAAATGAAGAAAAATTTGATCCTGTCTGCTCTTTGAAAAAACTGGAGAGATAACTTTCAGTTATGTTAAGGGTATTGGCAATACTGGTTAGCCCAAGATTGGGGTCGGAGAACGACTTTTCTATCATTACCTTTATTTTTTGCAGGAGTGTCTCATTATGACTCCCTTTCCTTTTATTCACCTGGATACAGATAGCTTTGAAAATATCCTTGGTGATTTCAAAGAAAGTATCAGCAGATGTTGCCTGATTAAGTTCCCTTATCTGCGGTGATTGATCATCAATTTTACCTACCGTTGTTTCAGCAATATTTTTACTGACTTTGTTGATTGTTGCCTTGATTTCAGAAAGAAGTAGATCTACTTCAGTGTATGTTAGAGTTGATTCTTGAAAATTAAATGCATAGATCTTATCAAGTATATGCTCCACTTCATCCATGTCTCCTGTTCTTGCATGCCGGATAAGATTATGCTCGACTTCAATAGGGTAGAAGAACCCATCGGATATCTTGTTTTGAATTACTTCATAGAATGAAAACAACTCTTCCTGTGGTTTAAGATATAACAATGCCTTTTGTGCCATGGAGAAGGCCAGGGAGATGTCCATGGCAGAATCTACGGGAGCACTTATACCGATTGCTATAGTGATTCCATACTCCTTAAGAACACGGTTTCCTAAATCAGTTAGCTGTTTGATGAGGATTGTTCTTATTTCATCACGTCTCTTGGAATGAAAATGGATGATGACAGCTGTTTCTGTTAAACTGATATTGTGTGAGTAGTGACCTGTCTTTACTGTCTTCCGTAATAGATTTTGTATTACCACCTGCATCAAATCCAGATCTGCATAATCTAATTCAGTTGTTTCGGTAATATGTGTACGACTTCTTATGAGAAGGACAATGTATGATTCTTCTTCTATATCTATTTGCGCCAAACGACTTGCTTTTACCAGGTTTTCACTTCGTATAAAACTGCCATGCAATAGTCGGCCAATAAATCCTGCCTGCAGTAAGGGAAGTCGGTGTTGAAGATCATTTTGGAGTTCATGATTATTAACGATCAGATTTGAAACTGATTTACGTAAATACTCATATGTGCCAAAGGTTGCCTCTTCGACAAAAACTGCATCCTTTTGTATCATGGAGACCAGATTATCCAGCGGCCGGCTATTGCGGTAAGCCAAGTAGATACCAATAAGCAGCATGAGAAGAAGGATGCCTAATGAGACAGAAAAATAGATTGTACGTATATATTCAACCTGATCCAGGAATATCTTTGAGGGTATCACGGCATAAGCTGTTAATCCGGTCAGACTTGAGGTGGTTGCTATTACGGTCATTTTTTTCCCATTGATGGATAGTTCGTTGAGTGTCTGGTTAGGTAGGTCTGCTATCTCATCCAAATCAATGGGTGTGTCCATGGTGCTGCGGCTGGTTATAAGTTCACCGTTTCTGTTTACGATTAGAAAACTGCCAAAGAGGAATGCAGATGAGCCCTCAAAATTTTTCAGAATATCTTCTGCTTTAATATGAAGCAGAACGTTACATTTGAATCTGGTCGGCAGATCCATCGGAAATGATTGAATGTAAGTTATAAGTGTTTTTTTAACGTTGTTGGTAACTATCAGCTGCTCCGGCCAGATTGACTTATATTGATATTCCGAGGTTAGCTCGTTTTTCCATGATTCAAAATCATAACCTTCATATTGGAAAATCTGAGTGTAGAACCGTTGAGGATCCACATCAGCATACACTGTTGATATTATTACATCAGGCTTTAAATAGTAGAGATAGATATCCTGTACAAAGGTATTGATTATTTTATAGCTGGGAAGTTTATTTTGGATCTCTCGAATACTGTAATAATCCCTCGCCTGTAAAGGAGCCTCTTTTTCCAAAAGTTCTGATATTATTTCATCTGATGCCATAAGATTGATCAGACCATCAAGTTCTTTATATTTGGCATCAAGTAATTCCATTCCTGTCTCAACGGATTCAATTCCTGTCTCAATAATCTTATTCTTAACGATTTTCAAGCTTTCGTAATAGGTGATGCTCCCGGCAATGATAGTTATTCCAGCTACAGCAATATAGGAGATGAGAAAGTTCTGAAATATTTTTGATTTAAAGAACTTGAATATCATTGAACAAGTATCCTTTTGATTTTTACTGCCCGGCTGATATACAGCATAAAACAGGATTGCCTGGAACGCTAGCTAAAAGTAAAAAAAGGTTAGAAGAAAATATAGATCCAGGTAATGCTGAGAACAGTACTGGTATTAGTTGATGTTTCACCGGTGATCACCATAAATCCGATATTCTACGGTCTGGTCGCTGATATGGCAAAAGGGTCGGTGCTTGAAAAGACTTTTTTTGATATCTAAGTTTTCAAAAACTTGTTAAAAAAGTATAAAAAGCTTACAAAAAATTGTAAACTATTTGACTTATCGGTAATTTCGACGTATGCTATTGGTATGAATGAAACATTGCGTCTCATAATCGCACAGCAGCAGCTCAATCTGAGAAGTCAGTTCTCGATTGTATATAGGGATACACAAATTCTCCCCGTCCCAAGGAAGGCGACGGTTATCATAGGAATCAGAAGAAGTGGAAAATCCACATGGCAGCATGAGAAGATGGAAGCGCTCTTGAATGACGGAGTGCCAACAGAAAACATCTGTTATATCGATTTTTCAGATGATCGCTTGGATTTCCTCCGGACTGAAGAATCCGACCCGGCTGTGATAACTGACACATACTATGGGATGTATCCTGGCAAGCATGAACAAAAGGTCTACTTCTTCTTCGATGAGCTTCAATATGTAAACAGATGGGCTCAATTCATCAATAGGATACAAACTACAGAAAATTGCGAGGTTTATATCACCGGTTCGTCTGCAAAGCTTCTTTCGAAAGAAATAGCAACTGAACTGGGGGGGAGAACATTTGCCTGGGAGATGTTCCCATTCTCATTCCGTGAATTTCTCAGAGCCAGTGGGAAACCAGAATCCATATCCGATATTGCTAGTAGGGATGAGATTATCGGTGCATTCGGTGAATATGTTACCAAGGGAGGAATGCCTGAACGACATCTTTTACCAAAGGAGACGATGGCTGTATTATACTTTCAAAACCTTGTGAATGATGTACTAACTAGAGACATCATGCTCAGGTACAACATTAAGCATCCGGTTCAGTTGAAAAGACTTGTACAGATGCTGATGAATAACTTTTCACGCTTAATAACAGTGAACAAGCTAAAACAGCGTCTTGCAGGAGAAAGAAACAAGCTATCACCGGAATTGATTAGTGATTACATAAACAAGATAATTGACTGTTACCTGATGTTTACTGTCCCGATCCGCTCATACAACATGGCTGTCCAAGCTGTAAACCCGAAGAAAGTCTACTGTGTTGATCATGTGATGGCCCAGGCATTTTCCCGAGCCACCTCTGGTAACAATGGGTTTGCATTGGAAAACATGGTCTTTGTAGAGCTCAGGCGTACCATGGAGAACGTGTTCTACTATAAGACCGCTCATGGTGATGAAATCGACTTTGCAGTTGGTCCCGACTCTGATATACGTCTGATTCAGGTATGTTGGGAACTGGGAAAACAGGAGAAGACAAGAGAACGTGAAATTGGAGCTCTCCATGATGGAATGGAGGAGTTGGAACTTCAAGAGTCATGGTTAATTACAGCATACGAAGAGGAAGAAATCAAAGATAAAAAAACAGGCAGAACCATCCATGTGGTTCCTGCCTATAAGTGGCTATTGCAGTAATTGAGGAAATTTTTTAAGAAAGATAATCTGAATCAATACTCTCGATTGTTCTTTCAGTAAATTCTTTAATTAATACAGCAAGCTCCAGATCAGTAAGCCGTTTTTTTATCACAATTTCTTCTCCGGCTTTTTCATAAAACTTGCCGGTCTCTTTCCATAACTCCTTGTGAGTTACCAGATGGAGTCCTGCCTGAGCTCCCTCTTTAGCTGTTTGAAGTCTTTTCTTTTGCATAGGAGCTATCATCTTCATCAAAAGGCTGTCGCCTTTCCATATATTTGTAGCTACTTCACCAGGATGAACTGCATTAACGGAGATTCCAAAAACCTTCAGCTTATCAGCCATATCCAGTGTCATAACCAGCTGCATCATCTTTGAAGCTGAGTAGGCCCGAAATCCATGAGCATGCTTTTTGAAAAAATCCGGCCGGTTCCTGAATTTTCCGAAAAGTGCCGCACGGGAACATATGTTGATAATTTGTGGAGTCTTTCCCTCTTTTAGGAGATCAATCAAGAGATTTGTGAGGTAGTAGCTCCCGAGATAATTCACACCCAATGTTAACTCGAACCCTTCTGTGGACTTTTTTGCGGAATCCACGAATACCCCTGCATTGTTGAATAGTATGTCAATAGAGGTAAAGTCAGTGTGGATTTGTTGAGAAAATGTTTTGATGCTGGCAAAAGAGGCAAGATCGAGCAGGTAGTGGTGAATTAACGCTTTCGGAGACTTACTGGTGATCTCATGCACCAAACGCTCTGTCTTTTGTCTATCCCTGCATCCAAGGATGATCTCATACTCATCAGTTGCCAAAGATTTGACCGTCTCCAGCCCGATTCCGCTTGTTGCCCCGGTAATGATGATTCTTCTTCTCATAAAATTCTCCACTTTCACATCCTTTTCTGCTGTATGCCTGTATCCTATCATGGGAGGTTGTTTTTGTCTTCCTGCTGTATTACACGGATATTCATGCAATATCCAATATGATGGCCGTGTAGATTCCCGCGAAAATTTCTTGAAAAGTTAAAGATAGTACCGTATTATTTTATGCAGAACTAAAATAATGAAAGGAAATAAAGCGGGACACGGACAGTAGTTAGCCACTCCAAATCCATGTCCCAAATTTAAAAGACACTATCATAGTACTCACAATTAAGAAAAAAGACTACCTATTCAACTGGCTTTCAATTCATTGGGAAACCATTGAAGAGATTCAGCACTGTCCTGCCTGTAAAAGTAACGGAATGAGCCGGCACGGAAGCTATTGCAAGTATCATTACATGCAAGAATTACCGATTCTGAGACTTCGGTGCGGGAGCTGCAAAACAACTCATGCCATAATACCCTCATTTTCTCTTCCGGGAACCAGCATAGGTACCGGGGAGGCCGAGGAATACCTCACCTCCCGAGCGGAGGGGAAATCAAGAAGTAAGTCGCGTACGTGCTTTCAAGGCTGCGGGCTCGCAGAAATCTATCCTAAACAACTTGAGAAAATGTTTAGCAAGGCAATCTCCCGGGCAAAGGCACTATTCCCCCGTCATGGAAAATCTACACTATCCGGCATTGATTGGATTGAGTCGGTCTGTAAAACCCGGAATCAGCCTCTGTACCGTTTGAACAAGTTTTCCCTGGAGCAAGGGGTAAATTCAGTATGTTTTAACCGCTGTACCATCTTGATCTTTCGGGAAAAGACCGTGAGCAGCGGGTCTTCACATAATCGAGTATCTAGCGGATTGGAAAGAGAGCTAGTAGACTCATCATAGCTACTTTCAAGGAGTATGACTGATGAGAGAAGAGGAAAAAGAGAAAAAAAGACTTGCCATTCAGGAGTTTCGCTACGGAGTTGTTGCGGAACTGGCCAATCCGTTCCTTGCCTTTGGACAGAAAAAAGAGATGATTCGTGAAAAGGCCAAGAGGACTTATGAGATTCCCTATGCTACTCGGAACACCCTTACCGAAGATTGTATTGGCAACTGGCTGAAAAAGTACCAGAAATATGGAAGAGACGCCCTTCTGCCGAAACCTCGGAACGATACCGGGAAATGCCGGAGTATCACCGAGGAGGAAACCGATGTGTTTCTCAAATTTTTTGAGGAGAATACTAAACTGACCGCTATTGCCGCCTTCAAAAAGTTACAGGAAAAAGGGAAGATCAAATCAGACATCTCTACCTCAGCGCTATCAAGACTGGTAGTGGCGAAAGGGCTCACCCGGAGAGAGAGGCTGAGTACCAGCAATAAGGAAAAGACGTTAAAGTTTAATTTTATCTACCCGCTCGAATGTGTGCAGGCTGATGATATGCATGCATTTCTCATTCCTGATGGGAAGGGAAACAGGAGAAAAGCTATCCTCATTGCGTTCATCGATGATGCGACCAGACGCATTGTCTATGCCAATTTTTCATTCTCGGAACGCTCAATAGAATTTGAAAAAGGGATCCTGCATATCTTAAAAGCTCATGGAAGGATTGTTCGGCTTTATGTCGATAATGGAAGCACATTCGTATCTCAACAGACTCAGAGAATTATGGATAGTATGGGTATCATTATCAGTCATTCCCGGCCGGGGATTCCTCGTGGACGCGGTAAAATCGAACGCTATTTCCGTACGGTTCGTGACCAGTTCCTCCGCCCGTTGGATCAGGAATCAATAAAAGGGCTGGGAGATCTCAATACCCGGTTTCATACCTGGCTCGAAAGTGAATACCACAGAAACCCGCACCGGGGACTCG
>CAZMOX010000098.1:0-9385 GCA_964567895.1 uncultured Spirochaetales bacterium
TGCAGCAACTTCCTTACAGGTAGTAAGTGCAAACATGGAACAGGATGGTGAACTGATATTTGCTCCTTCAACACTCGTTGAAGTAGGAGATCTTACCATTGGAATCCTGGGACTCACCTCTCCTCACGCAAACAAGATGGGTGTTGAGGTGTCTCCGGTCTTAAGTGACCTGATAGCTACTGTAGAAGCAGCAGTAAACGGTTTGGAGAAACAGGGAGCTGACTTTATCGTTGCCCTGACGAATATGGGTTTTGAACGTGCAGGATTTAGTGATGCTGACCTTGACTGGACAGCAGAGTATCTTTCTGGACATGTGGATCTGATCATAGACGGTATGGGAAGTATTCCGTACCAAGAGATCAGAGGAACCACCATGTACGTACAGTTAGGCGGGTCAGCGTATATTGGCGGTCTGGAAATAACGGTACAAGGTGATACTGTTGTTGCCGTAGACCAGCTGATAATTACACAGGATATGATAGCTGGACTGGAACCGAATGCAGAAGTGGCAGCAATACTGGCAGCTGAAGGCAAACGTCTTGCTATGCTGGCAGAAGCAGCAGCAGCAATGTTTGAAGTAGCAGTAGCTTCTGCGGAAGAAGCAGTGGTAGAGGAAGCAACACCTGTTGAAGAAGCAGTAGTAGAGGCAGAAACTGTTAATGAAGAAGTTGTAATTGATTCTAAAGTAGAACCTGAAGTAATTACAGAAGCAGTCTCTGAAACAAAAAATGATTTTGAAATATCCCGTAAGACTGGACAAGGTGTGTGGGGTAATAGTAATGAGAAGCAGGTACCTGCGGTATCTAGTCAGGTTCTCGATCAGGTTAATCTGGCACCAAATCAGGAAAGTCCACGTTTTGCATTGGTAATTGGAAACAGCGAGTACGAACACACTTCTCGGTTAATCAATCCCGTAAACGATGCCACAGATGTGGGGATGGCATTATGGAGTATCGGATTCGATACCGAAGTAGTACTGGATGCCGATATTGGCGAGATGGAAGATGCGGTACTAATTTTTGCAGAAAAACTGAGGCGAAATTCTTATTCGGCAGGGATCTTCTATTACGCAGGACATGCAGTGCAGTATTCTGGAGTGAATTACTTACTTCCTGTTGATGCTGACATTCACAGTGAGAATGAACTACGGCGCAAAGCTCTTTCGGCTCAGGAGATGTTGGATTATATCAGTGAGGCTCGTAACAGCTTCAACATGGTGGTACTTGATGCGTGTCGGGATAATCCCTTCGCAGGAAGTTTTCGCAGTATTCAACGGGGACTTGCAGTAACTGCAGCCGCCCCACCAGAGACGTTGGTTGTATATGCTACTGATGCGGGGAATGTAGCAAATGATGGAGAAGGGCGCAACAGTCCGTTCACGGAAGCATTCCTGGCAAATGTAATGCAGCCAGGAATAGATGTGGAGTTAATGATTCGTAATGTGATGGCGGAGGTGCAGCAAAAGACGAACAAGCAACAACGCCCTTGGAAGTACTCAAGTCTTACTAGTGCTTTTCAGCTGGTTCCTGATTTATTGGAAGTTTCTACGACCCCTTAAACTAGTTTTTCTTATTGTATAATTAACAGTAATGAAATTAAGATTACGGATTTTATCGGTTCTGAAACAGAAGTGGTAATTCCTGATCGAATTGATGGAAAACCTATTACTTCCATTGGATATTGGGTTTTTTTAAGTTGTTACAACCTGAATGATATCTATTGTGCGGCACTATACAAGCAGGTGAGCAAGAGGAAATAATTATTCCAACTACCGGTGGGATAAAAATTCAATTTGCAAAAGTCAATGCTGGAACATTTACCATGGGCTCACCAGCGAATGAAATCGGTAGAAATTCAGAGGAAGCACCACATGAAGTGACATCGCAGCAGTGAAAAACGGTATTGGGTAGTAATCCATCCTCTTTCAAAAGTGCAGGATTACCAGTTGAAATTATAAGTTGGAATGATGCC
Organism: uncultured Spirochaetales bacterium; assembly: GCA_964567895.1. Lineage (GTDB taxonomy): Bacteria > Spirochaetota > Spirochaetia > JABMQR01 > JABMQR01 > JABMQR01. Next base: position 1,972 of record CAZMOX010000098.1, read on the forward strand.
GTTGAATTTTGTAATGAATTAGTAGCTTGGTAAGAAGGGATCCAGCTTATACTATAAAAGGAACAACTGTAAGTTGTGATTTCAGTAAAAATGGATTTTGATTACCAACAGAAGCTGAATGGGAGTATGCAGCACGAGGAGGCGGATTAAGCAACTCTGAAGTAGTATGCACCGAGAAGGTAAATTTTAAAAGAATACTATAGCAGAATATTTATTTTACTGTTACCAGTTGTGTGACCAATTGAAAGTAAAACCCAGGCGTAAGCCATAGTCTCTTTTTTTGTTGTTCTGACGAAGCACAAGAAAATCCAAGCAGTTTTAGACATGTGCTTGAGTCGTAAAATAACTTACTTCAATCAATAAACTTCATCGTGTGAACCAATATCTAGAAGAGTAATTTCTTTATTCACTATTTCCAAATATATTACAACTCTATAGCTATATGTCAGACTAACAGAATATTTTTCTTTATGCCGCCCCTTTAACTGATGTAATTTTAACCGTTGGTGAAATGGTTCTTCTTCCAGCTGAATTAATAGCTCCTTAAAATCCGGTTTAAATTCAGGGTGTTTTTTTAAAAATTTCTTTGATGTCTTTACAAAAGTACTAGTCCAACTTATTTTAAACACTATCTATTTCCTGCATCAAATCATTAATAGTTCCAGATTTTACACGTCCCTCTTTTATATCCTTATCTGACGCATCGAGTCGGGCTATAAGAAGATCATCTATAATCATTTTATACGATTCTTCAGTTAATACAACATAATCTGGTGTATTATTACGTATAACATGAACCGGACCATTTCCCATTAATTCATCCACAGCCCCTATTCCCCTTCGTTTAATTTCAGAAGATGAAATTGTATTCATTTAATACTCCTTTTGGTACTATATCTAATACTAATATAAGTACAAATAGAATATTTTTCAATACTAAGAGTCAATTTAAAATAGACCCCGATATAGATTAATTAATGGGGTATAGGATTTATTGGATTTGGGAGAGGGGTCTGACCCCAGAAGCGCTATCGGATATTGCCCCACTATTAGAGAATCTGGGTTTTGTTGTTACTACTTTAATTGATGCTGATCTGCAAACAATGGAGGAATCTGTACGTGATTTTGTTGATTCAGCTGAAAATTCTGAAATTGATACCACTTTTTTTTATTATGCCGGTCACGGAGTACAGTCTGAGGGTGTTAATTATTTAGTACCTATTGATGCAAATATTCAGCGAGATTATGAACTAACAAGTAAAACTTTTAGTATTGAAACGCTCTCTAAGGGGTTGGAGCGAAGTTCGAGTGCCTTGAATCTCTTAATATTGGATGCCTGTCGGGATAATCCCTTTTCTACCTCTCGTGGAGGTGACCGTGGACTCAGTGCTATGAGTTCTGGGACTCGGGAGAGTATGATAGTTTTTACTACAGCTCCCGGAGATGTGGCACAGGATGGAATAGAAAGAAATAGTCCGTTTGCTTCTGCATTTAAGGAAAATATACTAACTCCGGATTTAGAAATCAGACAGCTTATAGCAGAGGTTTCCCGCACGGTACAGAAGAAAACTGGCGGGTTGCAGATCCCTTGGGTAAATTCATCATTTACGGGTGAGTTCTTTTTTATTACAAGTGATCAAGAGTTAGCATTAAGACAACAGCAGATGATAATGCTGAATAATGAGCTGAAGGAAATACAGGGTGAAATAGAAAGAAGAGCAAATGAAATAGCTTCATCTGAAAACTCGGAGGATAAACAACGGTTAGAGATTGAACAACAACGATCTATTGCTTTGGCAGAAGCAAAGAAACTTGAAGAACAACGGATAGCAACCCTGCGCAGCGAAGCTGAAGAAAGAATGGCTACTCAGCAGGAGCAGCAAGAAGCGAAAGAAGAAATTGAAAACCGTCTTTTAGGAGAGAGCGCATCATTGATTCTTCAAGCTCAAAAACGCAGGGAAGAGTTGGAGCTTCTGAATCATCAACAGATTAATGCACAGGGGGCATGGGGCAGACTTCGAACGGTTGCACAGTTCGAAAAAACTATAATTGATGTAAATGACAGCTATGATTTGTCAATTCAAACAGCAAATAATGAATTTGAAGAGTTGAAATATATCCAAGTTGCTTCTTATGAGGAGACTAATCCTAAGGATCCCTGGGAAACTTTGAAAGAATATGAAGAACGAGTGACGGAATTTGAATCAACATTAGTTGCAGAGAATGAGCAGCAGATTGCCGTAATTAAGAGTCAGAAAACTACAGAAATAGGGAAGCTGCGTAAGCAGATGAATGATTATAAATCTGAATTGACGGATATGGAATTTACGATAGATGCTGGAGCAACAGTCGTTGAAGTACTGCCGTTTAATGTTGAAAAGAAATATTTTCCAATTAAGATAACGAGTAACGAAATTAACATCCCTTTTGTTATTGATGTCGAATATACTATAACTGGCAATGATCGGTCAGAAATTGAACAGGAATATTATCGAGTTGAAAATGCGGATAAAGCTGATGGGTTGATAGCTGATATTGTGTATATGGTTAACGAAGAAGTGCCAGGGGTCTGGAGTATTAGTGTATTGAATGTAAGTGTCTATAGTTTGCTTGAAGGTGATCTTGAGCAACCTGGAGCACTGTTAATTGCTGACAGGGAAGACTCCTCAGGCCTTAAAAGTCCAGAAGTGTTAGTTAAAATAAGTGATGGAATGGTTACTAAACTCTACGCTGCAGTTCCAATTAGAGCAGGTACCATGAGAATAGGTGAAGCAGATGTTTATCTTGATTCCATTAATATCGGTAAAACCGATTTAACATACTTAATACCAAGTAGAGGCAGAACATCCTATAAATTTATATATGTGTTCAGTGATGGAATAAAGTTTGAAAGTACTATATACGTATTGCCCGGATTAAATGAGCCAGTTATCCCTAAAAATCTGGCAAGAAATAATAATACAATCTCCCATTATGTAACAAAGATATCTGATGATAAAAACTATGCCTCCACGGTAAACAATGCAGATGGGAAGGTGAATGCCGGAGAGACGATACGGTTTGATGCCAGTATGCATAATACAGGCAGTGCCCAAGTTCAAAACTTAAAAGCCGTTTACAGCACTGAAAGTCCCTATATTACATTCACATCTGGAAAGAACATTATTGATTACGGAGATGTTTCGGGTGGGCTGTAGCTCGATGTAGAGCAGGGGGAAAACGGTATATATCAAAAGCTATCTAATTCTGAGAACCGGGATATTATCGATAGCTGCTCTGAATTCTCTTGCAAGATCCCACATGAGGGTTTCCATCCCTTTAGGTAATCGTGTATCAGAAGGGCTTTAATCTGATATAAGACCAGAGATAGCCTCCATCTTAACAAGGGGGTTAACTATAACTGGGAGTCTCAAACAAATACTAATCAGATAATAATTGGTTTTAGTAAAATAGTAGAATAATAAAAACTGAAGATATAGGAGATTGCAATGTCAAAATCCATAATAAAGATCGGAACAATTTTTTTGGTCTTTTTTTTAATAATTGGCTGTCCGGATCCTTCAAATACTATTATTATTGATGATCCCATAGCAAAATCATTCTGGGGTAACTGGGTCCGTATGGACGGTGTAAATGAATTATGGTATTTCTCCGATAGCCAGGTTACAATTGGTAGTACTGTTTATGATGCCAGTACTTCCTCGTCAGATCATTCAACAATATTATCCGGTTATACAATTACTTATAAAACAGCAAATATGCTTACTGTAAAACCAGACAGTTCTCTTGAATTTTATCTATTTAGAAAATCAGGTGCCTCTGCTCAGATAAGTGGTGGTGTTTTAGTTTCAGATTCTTATAGCGGCAGATCTGTTAGTAGTGTCAGAGGTCTTGGAGGAGTAGGAGGAATAGATGTAATCCTTGAGAATATAGATAATCCTTCAAATGTTATAGAAGCAACTACAGATGCAGATGGGAATCTTATTTTTGATGAGGTTATTATTGATGATGAATATACTCTGGAGATACTTGGTGAACCTGATATAACAATTACACCGGAATTTGATGGTGAGGATATTGGATTTATTACACTGAATAATGCCGATCAGAACTTTAAAGTAAGTTACCAGCTTAGTAGTGGTGATCACTGGGGTTATCACTATATGGATCAGAGTTATAACCTTACGTTAAGAATTACAAATTTTGGAACTGCTGATATGCTTAGTGCAGACTATCAGGTTACAGTTCCTTCTGGTATGTCTATGTCAGGAGATTCATTGCAGAATATTCTTGGAACTGTTCAGGCTAATGGCGGAGTGAAGGAACTGGACTATTCTATTAGTGTGAATAGTTTTACGGAAGATTATGAGGACTTTGATATTTCTATAGAAATAACCAGTGTGTATGGGGACCAATGGAGTGATATAGTTCAATTGAGATTTTTCCGTGAAACTATGAGTATTAATGTTAGGAGTGAGTCCAATGAAGTTCAGGGTATAGTGATCAGCCCAGATAATCGATCATTTCCTTTTAAGACAAGTTATAAAAGTGGTAGTATTGCTCTTCCGGCTAGGGTAAGTGGGTATATTTTAGCCTTGAGTGGAGCTGATTATGAATCTGAAACCAAGTACGCCTTAAGGATCAATGAAACTCCTTTAGTGAATGGATCCAGTCTGATTTCTGCGACTATTAATGAGCCCAATAATGATGAAACACAGGGGATACCGGCTCTACCAGGTAGAGATTATCTGGGCTATCTTGGTTTTTCTGATCTGGATTTTTACCAAATATACAATGCAATAACTGGTACCGTACTTATTGTTTCTGGGGATGATCCAACAAATGACACTACCCCTACCTGGAGTTGGAACAGCCCTTCAGGAGCAGTTGGATATCGTTATAGTTTTACCGATGGTTCTGGATGGGTTCCTATTTCAGCAAATAGGTATACCCCATCTTCATCTTTATCAGATGGAGTTTATACACTATATGTTCAGGCAGAAGATGCTTTGGGGAATTGGTCTAGTAGTGGAAGTAATACAATAGAAGTGGATACTATTGCGCCGGAAGCTCCAATAATCTCTGGAGTTACTCCTGCTCCATCCCTTTCTCCAACTTGGACTTGGGATACTCCTTCAGGAGCAGTTGGATATCGTTTCAGTTTAACCGATGGCATAGGGTGGACTACCTCGTCTGTAAATCAATATACCAAAACAGTATTGGAATATGGATTATATACGCTATATGTTCAGGCTGTAGATGCTACTGGGAATTGGTCAAATAGTGGAAATAAAACAATACAAGCAGGAATAGGATTAAACTATGCAGGTGGAATCATTTTTTATTTAGATGGTTCAAGTGGTGGTTTAGTTTGTGCTGGAAATGATCAGGGACAAAACATAGAATGGGGAGGATTTGATTTGTCGGGCGGAACTGAGGTTGGCACTACTAGAACAGCGGTCGGTACAGGTGCTAATAATTCTGAAGCTATTATTCTGTCTTATGGAAATGTTTCACCTGATGGTAATTCTAATTATGCAGCAAAACTCTGTGATGGTCTTGTGTTAAATGGATATGCCGATTGGTTTCTGCCCTCCATCGACGAGTTGTATCTAATGTATCAAAATTTACGTCTAAAGGGACTTGGTAGTTTTACGCGGGATTTTTATTGGAGTTCTTCAGAGTATAATTCAGACCAAGCATGGAATCTGAACTTCTACTATTCTGATGAGCTGCCTTTCGAAAAATATAAATGGTGGGATGAGCATATTCGTGCTGTCAGAGCTTTTTAACTATTGCGTACAACGAGATAGCACATGTTTTAATGGTGAAGGTGCAGAAAATAACTGAACAACATAGAGGAGCTTAGGGGGAATTTGAGTTTGTCACAGGGGGATCGGTTTAGAGAACCTTAGTCTTTTTGGACAGGCTCTACTTTTGTTATATAGAATTTCTAATTAGAATTAAAATTCCCTTATTGCTCGAATATACCAATATGTACTACTAGCAGCATAATTATAATCCCATGTTGCATATCCTTTACCGTAATTGAAACGATAGTAACCTGTGTAATACCCACTTGTAAACGTTGAAGTGCTCCAATAGCATTCTGGTAAAATATCACCTATTTCTTCAATGTACAAATTCTCATACATTAATCTATGATTTTCTTTGCTAGGAAGATACCAATCATCATGCCCATTTAATTCAAGATTTGCACATAATTCAATCCCAGTAGACCTGTTTGTATACCCCTGATCACATTCTACTGCCATCAATCCACCTCCCAAACCATCGAGATAAAAAATGTACCCGCCATCGTAATAACTACCGATACTGGGAGTGTCTGCTTCTACACGAATTTTAAATTCTGAACTTTTTGACCAGATTTCAGATGCATCTCCTGCTTGAACGAAAATAGTATAAGGACCTGTTTTTAATGCTAATGATGGTGTGTAATAATTATTATAAGTTTTAACCCAATCAATACCATCAATAAAACTATAGCGGTATTTAACAGCTCCTGTAGGGATAGTCCAGCTCCAAGTTGGCGTTAAATCTGTTGTTGGACTAGTTCCTGTAACGAAAGGTGAACCAATTGGAGGTTCGGTATTTCTTATATCATAAAAATCTAGATCATAAACACCTAAATATCCTAAAATATCACTTCCCATATATGCAATAGTACTATTATCTTCTGTATTGTTTGGTTCATTTACAGAACTAGATATTAGTATTGAACCATTTCCTTCTGGTAAATCATTGATTCGTAATGCATACTTTGTTTCAGAGTCATAATCGGCGCCACTAAGAGCTAATAAATAACCACAATCTCTTGCTGGGATTATGATGCTCCCACTATTTGAATTTGTTTTAAAAGGAAAAGAATTATTATCTGGACTTATCACAATTCCTTGAACATTATTTGATTCACTTTCAATGTATAGACTCATCGTCTCCCTGAAAAAGCGTAAATGAACTATATCATCCCATTGATCTCCATATACACTTGTTATTAATATAGGTATCTTGAAATCTTTATAATCATCAGAAAAACTGTCTACTGATACAGTGTAAGAAAGTGTTATCTTTCCTCCGTCTGCTTGTACCGTACCGAGAATATTTTTAAAATCATCTCCAGACATATTCATTTCTGATGGAACTGTAATCTCATAATCTGCACTCAACATATCTTCTGAACCGATATTCTCTATAATTATTGATAAATCATAATCTTGCTCCATATAATGATATCCCCAATCATCACCATCACTTAAAGTGTAGCTAACTTTAAAATTCTGTTTTGCATCATTAATTGTTAAATTACCTATGTCTTCTTCATCAATCCCAGGAGTTAAAGAAACTTTGATCTTTACTTAAACTCTTACTTAGGCAGAAACTGTAATGTGAGTTT
>CAZMOX010000099.1:0-9212 GCA_964567895.1 uncultured Spirochaetales bacterium
GAAGCTGGAGCGCTGTATCGTAATTCAATTTATAAGAACTCTTATTCCGGATCAAGGGATACTGTTGGTTCGGAAGAACTTACTGCGTTTACTCTTCTGGCATTGAAGTATATTGATCAGTCAATAAGTACCAACAAACGTAACGATGGACTTTATCATACGTATAATTTGATTTCATTTAACCAGGAAGGGGTCTCTATTCGTCCTCTGTATGAAATGCTTGAAGGCCAGGTAGCAGTCTTAAGTTCTGGTTATTTATCCCCTGAAGAAAGCCTGAACGTTCTTGACTCCCTTAAAGAGAGTAAGTTGTTCAGGGAAGATCAATACAGTTATTTGCTTTATCCCGATCGTGAACTTCCAAGATTCATAGAAAAGAATACTATTCCAAAGGATCGTGTCCAGGAATCAAAACTATTAATGACACTGATCGCCCATAAAGATTTATCAATACTTAGTATTGATACGAATGGACAATACCATTTCAATGGAACATTTAGGAACGCTGAAGTCCTTTACAGTGCTCTATGTTTATTGGACAGTACGAAATACGGACCTCTTGTAAATGAAGAAAAAGCTGAAGTACTGAGTTTATATGAAGAAGTGTTTGATCATCACTCTTTTACCGGTAGGTCGGGTACTTTCTTTGGGTATGAAGGGCTGGGAAGTATTTATTGGCATATGGTCTCAAAGTTCTTACTTGCTGTAGAAGAATGTTTTTTCAATGCAGCTGATGGACCTGCTGAGCCGGGAATTATTGGTAGATTAAAAAAACACTATTACGAAATAAAAGCAGGGATTGGATTATACAAATCTCCTGAACTATATGGTGCCTTCCCAACGGATGCCTATTCCCATACACCTGGTAATGCAGGTGTCAAGCAGCCAGGGATGACAGGTCAGGTGAAAGAAGATATAATCTCCCGAATGGGAGAACTTGGGGTAAGAGTTATAAAAGGAAAAATTATATTCGATACCGGACTTATCAATGAAAATGAGTTTCTGGACAATGAAAAAAAGTTCACATACTTTTCAAATGAAGGCAAAAAGAAAGAGCTCTTATTAAAACCAAACCAACTTGGTTTTACCGTGTGCCAGGTTCCGGTAGTCTATACCTTGAATGGTACTAAAAAAATAACTGTCTCCTTTAAAACCGGGAAAAGAGAAAAAATAATTGGGAATTCATTAGACGCACAGATGAGCAGCCGGATTTTCAATCGCACTGGTGAAATTGAGCTTATTCAGGTTGCAATTTAATGATATATTTTATACGGGTTTAGGATGAGATTGAGCAGAAATACTAAAATTAATTTGATTAAGGAAACTAACGATGAGAGTCGTTCAAAACAGCAATAATATTATTAGAGTTCTCAGATCAATCTGGTTGAAGCCGGGTATTAGTAGGATAGAAATATCCAAACAGATAGGTTTGGACAGATCTACAATAACAGTTGTGGTTAACAGGCTTACAGATTTAGGGCTTATAGAGGAAATTGCTGAGTCTCTTACTCCCTATAAGGGGGGGCGAAAACCTGTAGGTCTGAAGCTTTGTGATGAAACTGGCATATTGCTGGGTCTTGAGATACAAACTGATTATTTTGTTGCAATCCTCATGGGCTTAAATGGAAAAATTATTAATACTATTAAGGGTGAATTTAAAGAAGGCAGGAGTTTTTTTCACACCTTCCTGGAAATATATAGAATTGTATTTAAGGAAATCGAAAAAGCAAAGCTGCCTCTCCTTGGTATAGGTATTGGAACTTCCGGTATTATCAATCCCCATAAGGGTATTATCAGTGATTCCAATCCATTGGGGATCCATGAACCTGAAAATTTTTCTGAAGAAGTAAAGGCTTTTATTCAAGTTCCTGTTTTCATAGAGAACGATGCAAACTGTGGATGTTGGGGAGAATTGGCTAATACAAGGAATGATCGTCCCCAGGACTTTCTTTTTGTTCTTGGAGAATTCCGAAAAGCCAAGTTCTTTGGAGACAGAACCCATTTATTGGCTATAGGAATAGGAACGGTAATTGGAGAAAGGGTTCATCATGGAAAAGAATTTTCAGCAGGTGAATACCAGAGTCCACAATGGGTTCCAGGCAATAAGACTCAATTTTCAATGACAGATAATGAGCTTTCTTCAATGAAATCAGATAGAGATATTATAAAAAGGATCAAAGGTGAGTTATGCCGGGATGTGGCATTTCTTGTTAATATGCTCAACCTGACTCAGGTAACTATCGGAGGAGATTTAGCTCACTATATAGATGACTTTGAACCCTGTTTAAGAGATGAAATTCAACGAAACTGGTCCTATGAAGGGCATGATAATTTTGTGATTCGTGTTGCTCCCATGGGTACAGATACCATAGCTTTTGGAGCCGCTTCCATGCTTAGGGAGCATCTTTTTCTTACCTATGAAAATACTTCAGAAAATCCATGGTCTCAAAAAGTCGGTATAGAGCTCCTGAATAGTTTTTCTGATACAATCAGCAAACATAGACTGCCTTAGTCCTGGCGCAAAAAAGCAGAATTGATAAAAAGCAGGGTCATACTTATTTACGTCCTTTTTTTCGGGATACAAGAGCCCATAGTATCATTAGGAAAGCCAACGGTATGAGTATGAGATTCCCAACAGCACCGGGAACGGTTCTGGAACAATAGAGTTCCCCTAAAGGTTTTAGCGCTTTCCCAATGACAATACGCATAACATATTCTATCAGTATGAATACATACATCAATCCCATTATGAGCTGTGATAAACCCCAGAGGGCAAACATATTGTAGAAAACTGCACTGTGCTTTAGATTAAAATATCTTTTCGTTTGAAGATCCTCAAAGCCATTACCAGTGACAGCGTTGAAACAATGAGAAAAAGAAGTACTCTCCACCAGGTTAAACCAAATCCCGGAGCGCTAAAATTCGTATCCATCCAGGTAAAGGGGCTGATATAGCCTACAGCTTTAGCCAGGGGTGATAATGCAGCGGCCATGGCCGAGATGGAGTTGAGAAAATAGAAGAAAAAGACCATTCCCAATGCGGCTCCCAGAACAGAATGTCCCCGTTTGACCAGCAGTGACATAAGGAGAACTAGGGATCCGACAGAGAGAATAAGCAAACAGACATAGGTGCAGAGTACTCCCAGATTTCCTATACTAAATTTTCGGAATATCCTCTTTTCCATGTTTTCGGGAAGACCCAGAAGTTTTATGGCTTCTGACATTGACCCGGGTTCAGAGCGGAACTGATCCAAGGCAACTGATGGATCAGCCTGAAAAAACATGAGGAATAATTCTGGTGACTGGAAAAAATCCTCTTTCATTTTGCGGTACTCTTCACGCTCTCCGCGGATATTTTCGAGAAACTCCTCTCTCTCCTCGGTGGGAATGGAAAACAGGGACATATACTCTTCTGGGTTTGTAAGAACCCCTTCAAAAAAGGCTTCAGGTCCCGCCATAGCTTCTTCAATCAAACTGTTCATATCTTTCTCATCGAGATTCATTTTTTCCATTTCGCCGCGGTTTCCTTCCAGAAGCTCCGAGGCATAGGTAAGGGAATAGCGGGGGAAATTTTCATCAGTAAGCTTGAATGCTTCATATATAGCATCAGGATGTTTTTCAATCTGATCTATTATGATGTTTTTATCGCGTTCAGAGATAAGAGTCAGTGGGGGGGAATCTTTTTTTACTGCTTCCAGTGCCAAAACACTGGTGAGAAAGTACATGAGACAAAGCAATATTATGTAGGTAAGAAGAACCGCTGATTTGCTAATAAAAATGGTGCTTCTCGTTATGGGCTTCGTATAGAGGAAATCTGCTGTTTTATCCGATTCTTCTGCGGCAAAAAGTTTTCCCGCTAGAACCGAGGCAAAAATAGATCCAAGAAGAACATTGTACATGGAATTATACGTGACGTAAAAACCGGTCAGGCTTCCCAGGCTGGATATGTCTGCTCCGAAGGCCGCCAGCATCCCTTTCATCATGGGATTTTCAAAGAGAGTATCCATCTGCGTCAGGAGACCGTCAGCAGTGATGGCTGGATAAAAGAGCATTCCAAAAAAAAGTATACCGCAGATTGAGGCTGTCCAGATGATAAATGCTTTGAAATTTCTCTTCAATTCCATTCTATAAATGACCGTGTTCATTGTTCCTCCTCCCCATTGCTGTAGTAATACATGAAAATCTCCTCCAATCCAGGATCTTCAAGTACGGCATCTTTCAGAGGCATCGCAGATAGGCGTTTTAGAAGAGCCCGGACATCCCCGCCGTAGAGTCCTTCAGCTCCTCCCGCTGTAACAGTGATATGAGAAGCACCAGGCAAAAGTTTTTCAATATCCTCGGCTGTTACATATGAGCCGCTTTTGAAAAGCAGCCGGAATCTTTTAAGATAGAGCTGTTTCAATTCATCCATTCCACTGATTTTTATTATTTTTCCTTCGCGGATAATGGCCACTCTGTTGCAGAGTCTTTCTACTTCCGACAAGGTATGTGAGGATAAGAATATAGTGCATCCCCGTTGCTGTTCCCCTCGTAATATTTCGTAGAACCGCGACTGGATTAAAGGATCCAATCCGCTGGTCGGTTCATCAAAAATCAGAAGATCCGGACGGTGGATAAGTGCCTGGATAATGGCTACCTTTTTTTTATTTCCCGTAGAAAGATCGCTGATAGTTCTACTTAGATCCAGTTTAAGTCTTTCACTAAATTCCCCAATTCTTTCACGATTAGAGACTCCATACAGATCAGCCGAGTAGTTAAGAAGCGACCTGACTTTCATTTTTTCGTAGTAGTTAAGTTCCGAAGGGACAAAGCCTATTCTTTTTCTCAATTCAGCACCCTTTGAAAGAGCATCTTCCCCGAAGAGCCTGATTTGACCAGAATCGGGGAAAAGAAGTCCCATAATTGTGCGGATCGTCGTTGATTTACCTGCTCCGTTCGGTCCTATAAATCCGAACACATCACCCTCCTCTACCGAAAAAGAGACCTGCTCAATTCCTCTGGCTTTACCATAGCTCTTTGTCAGGTTTTCCGTTTTGATAATAGGGATCCTCTGTGCTGTACTCATACCGCAACTCCTTGTTTCCATATGACCGATTTATCACATATAGTCATAAAGAAGGTAAAAAAAACTCATTTTTCAATAATTCTTTCGATAGCGGAGTCGAGAAGAAGATCCACCACTTCGGGAAAAACCTCTATTCCGATATCTTTTTTGTGCAGAAAGAGAAAGAAGATAGCTCTGAAAACACCAGAAATCATTTGGGGGTTATCGATTTTCAATTTCCCTTTTTCCCGCCAAATCTCCACAAGCTGCGATGCAAAGTCAACATCTGCCTCCATAGCCTGTTCCTGCTGCTCTGGTGTAAATTTTTGCCAAAGGTATTCAAACTCCTCTTTCCCGAGGAGTCTCTGGAGAAAGGGATCGTGATCCACTTGGTCCATAATATTTTTTATAACCGATTTCAGAAGCTCCCTTTCGAATCCGGTTTTTTCATTTAGAAGGGAGTGCATATACTGATGCTGTTCTGTTTCGTAATGTCTTATTGCAGCGAAGTAGAGATCTTCCTTGGAGGAGAAGAACTGGTAGAAAGCACCTTTTGATATCCCTGCCATTTTAGCAAGATCCTCAATGCTCGTTTTTTTTATACCATATTGTCCGAAAGCTATTTTCCCTGATTCTATGAGCCTGAGATGGATATTTTTCTTTTCCTGATCAGTAAAACCTCTGGGCACTTTTTTATCCTATAACTGTATGACTATAAATGTAAATATGGTCATAGTCTAATATGAAACAAAAACAATGTCAAGTTTTCTTTGCAGACCCATAGCAAATAACTTCAACTTTAATACATACTATTCTGATTGATTATTCATCCATACATGCAAAGAATGCAAATACTTTTTTCAGAGCCCCAGCTTTCCCGATACTCACTGGATGACCAGATCCATATTGCAGAACAACCTCCCGTGTACAGTTGTGGTGATATTAGTGTCCAGAGCGATGAATTACGTGATATTGCTCATAAAGACAGGGAGCGCACATGAAAAGCCTGGATACAAACATCCTACTGTATGCCATAAATCAAGATTGTTCTGAGCCTCAAGTGTGCAGAGTTGTGGTAGAGAAAGCATTGTCAGAACCGGATTCCTGGATAATTTCTGATCAAGTCTGGTTTGAACTATACCGGCTGCTGCGAAACCCGCTCGTTTTACAGAAGCCATTGAATAGCGATCAAGCTTTGGAATGCATTCAGTGGTATAGAGAATCATCCGGCTGGCTGCAATGTGCATGGGAACCGGCACTCATGAAAGAGCTCTATCCCTTCTGGAAAAATTCTGCTTTTCCAGCACGAAACAATTTTGATTTAAAATTGGCCATAACCCTCAAATATCATGGTGTAAAAGATTTCTACACAAGAAATACAAAGGATTTCACAGATCTTGATTTTTTCACTCTACACAATCCATTGGTAAGTACCCAGTAACACTTAAAATTACTGGTTCTCCTACAGTACCCGATAGGAATTTGCAAGGAAGAAAACGAAACCTTAGCCCGCTAAGGTGATGCAGAATAACTACAAGTGACCTGTTTGTTTCATATTTCTCTGATAAATCTTCCTTTTTAAAATTGACAGTTCATATATAACGCAATACACTCCATATATGAACAATCCAGGAACCCGATTAACATTGCAGTTACTGCGCACGCTACTTACAGAAAAAAACCCTCTAGAAAATCCCGGAAGTCATCCGGATCTTCTCGACAGTCTGGGGCAGCCCCTGTTCAGTCCCAGCACCCTATCCAGGACTATCACTCTCCTGGAAGAAGAGGGGTGGATCATTCAGCACAAAACAGGAAAGGAAGCAGCATATATTGAGCTGTCGAGTGATATCAAATCGCTTCTCTGTGCTTACGCCTCTTCATTCAGCAGCAGTCTCATGGTAGCCCCTATGGTAGAATCACTGGCGACAGACACTGGAGAGAGTGCTGCTTTTGCCATCTGGAAAGGAAATGGTATCACTTTCACCGCTAAACAGGAAATGCCTGAATCATTTCATTACATCCCATTAAAACAAGTGAACAGATTTAACTTTCACAACGGTTTCAATATAACTTGCCTAGCCTATATGGACAGCACAACCAGAGCCAAGTTATTTAACGAACCCCAGACGCAATCACTCTTCACTACAATTGAGGACGTTGAAAAGATTACCATTGATATTCTTAACAAAGGATATTTGTACTGGGAGGATAATGCTGCCAGAATTACTGCGCCGGTAGTTTATCCCGATTCCATCCTAGCAGGAGTAATAGGGATATCCTTTTTCAACAAAAAATATACAGATTCACAATTAGAAACAATGATTTTACAAGTCAAAGCAGCAGCTGAGGAAATCACAAGGAGCCTAAACAGATGAAAGAGAAAAAAAGACCAAACATACTGCACCTTTTTACCGACATGCAGCGTTTCGATACCATACATGCCTTGGGCAATACCGTAATAAAGACTCCTACCCTCGATCGTCTCTGCCGGGAAGGCGTGGCTTTTTCCAACGCCTACTCCCCCTCCCCGGTCTGTGTATCGGCACGCTGTTCCATGATCATGGGGCAATACCCACTGAACACCGGCTGTTATGCAAATACTACTATGCCGACTGACGACAGGCAGACCTTTATGGGTATCCTTAAAGATGATGGATTCAGAACGCACGGCATTGGGAAGTGTCATTTTACCCCTGATAAATTCGCTCTGCGTGGATTCGAAACTCGTGAAATCCAGGAAGAGGGAGGAGAGAGCCTTGAAAACCTGGAAAAGCATCACTATGTAAAATATCTGCACGAGAAAAAGTACGATCATATTTGCGAATCCAATGGAGTGCGGGGCGAGATGTACTACACGCCGCAACCCAGCCAGCTTCCTGCAAAGGATCATCCTACACAGTGGATCGGGGATCGCTCCATCGCCTTTCTTCAAGAGGAGCAGGAGAGACCCTGGTATCTATATACTAGTTTCATTCACCCCCATCCGCCGTTTAACCCACCCAACCCCTGGCATAAGTTATATCGTCCGGCAATGATGCCGCATCCCGACGTACCGGAGGACTGGGAGAGTCTGCTCACCTATATAAATCGGGTACAAAATCGGTACAAATATGGTGATCAGGGCATTAACCGCCATCACATGCGGCTGATAAAGGCCTACTACTATGCCTGCATCTCCTTCGTGGATTACCAGATCGGCAGAATCCTTGAGACCCTTGAGAAAACCGGTCAGATGGAAAACACGCTGATTCTCTTCTCCTCAGACCATGGCGAACATCTGGGAGATCGAAACTCCTTCGGCAAGCGCAGTATGCACGATTCCAGCGCCAGAGTTCCCATGATTCTCCGGCAGCCGGGCAGATTCGACGGCGGCCAGGTTTGCGACACCCCTGTCAGTCTCGTTGATATTGCTCCGACCTTTCTCAGTGCGGCACAAAACCAGTCGT
The DNA here is from genome assembly GCA_964567895.1 of uncultured Spirochaetales bacterium. Lineage (GTDB taxonomy): Bacteria > Spirochaetota > Spirochaetia > JABMQR01 > JABMQR01 > JABMQR01. The sequence goes on from CAZMOX010000099.1 coordinate 8,487, forward strand.
ATAAGGAAAATGGGTCTGTTGCCAGCCACACCCTCGATGGTGAGGATATGCATGCTGTTCTGACCGGAAAATCGACAAGGAAGGTCGTCTTTTCTCAGTATTCCTCAGCAGCCGGCTGGTTACTGGACCCCTCCCAGCAGCAGTATCTGCAGCAGGAAGAGAATCTTCTGCGAGCCCATTTTTCCAGCTATATGGCAGTATCGAAAGAGGCTAAATACATCTACAGTGCGCCGGATAATCGGGAGTTTTTCTTTGATCGTATCTCAGACCCTCTGGAAAGAAGAAACAGGGCTGGGGTGATGTTTGTCCAACAAGCAAAACAGGAGATGAAGCAGACCTTGATCAGGCACCTAAAAGCGAGTGGCGAAACTGCCGGAATAGTGGAGAATGAGTGGAAACAGTTCCCAAAAGTGTCAATCAACCCTGATCCGGATGCAGGCCTGCTGATCCAGGATGGATATACCCCCTGGGCAAATATGGAACTACCTGAGGAGTATCAAGATTGAGAGGAATCACTAGTTTTGAGACTTAATCTTAAATGAAGACTGTGGGAGATAGAGAAGATTAGTTTTCGGCACTATTTCGGCTGCCGAAAAAGCAATACTGCTGCTGCAAGCAATACCACCGGCTCCCAACTATCTGAATTAAGAATTTCAGCCTGCAATGCCTGCAGAATCAACTGAGGAATATCATCATCGGCAAAACTCCTGATCCCCTGCTGTATAT
>CAZMOX010000100.1:0-9175 GCA_964567895.1 uncultured Spirochaetales bacterium
TTCTTGTCATAGTTCTTGCTTATGTGTTCAAAGACAGGATAAAGGAAATCCTGCGCGGTGTTATGGGACGGGGGCTTCCCAAACTTTTAGCCGATCATATAACCAAATTCAAGGATCCTGTTTCGGATGAAAGGGTAGGCAACGCTAAGGTGCGCCTCGAATTTCTTCGGGCACGTGATGTTCCCACCCGATTCATGGAGATGCGGACAAAAGTCCATAATCCTTTCAGGAGACTGCTTCCTGAAGAGACTGTGGTCTGCTACTCCCGTGATATAAGTATCAATTCCCGCAAGCTGAAACGGAGCCATCACCGTCTTGAGGCTATAAACGAGATAATCAGAATACGTCTTGATAAATGGTTTAAAGAGATGGATGATCCGGAAGATCAGTTTTTAAGCATAGAATCGGGTGAAGTTAAAATATTCAAGGGAAAGAAAGTGTATCATCTGCACCTGATAATTGAGTTGATCGAGAAGAATGATCCGGGAAGTAATAAGCTTTTTCATTATGAGGTGATATTCAGTAGAAAAGGTATTCTCAGAATTATTACTTTATGAACCATCTTCATGTAACTTTATATAATCTATTACAAGCCAAGGAGTTTAAAATGGCATTTACCCTCTCTCTGGGCAGTAAAGCCCCCGACTTCACACTGAAAGCAACTGATGGGAAAAAATATTCCCTTTCTGATTTCAATACAGCAGATTATCTGGTTATCTCATTCACCTGCAACCACTGTCCCTATGTTATCGGATCTGATGAAAACACACGCAAAATTGCAGAATATTTCGCCAATCGCGGAGTAGTCTTTGCAGCAATTAATTCAAACAGTGCCAATACTCATCCGAATGATGATTTTGATCACATGATCCAGAGGATGAATCAGTACAATTTCCCATGGATCTATCTTTATGATGAGACACAGGATATTGCAAAAGCGTACGGTGCATTACGGACACCACATTTTTATGTATTCAACAAAAAGCGGGAACTCGTATATACCGGACGTGCAGTGGATAATCCGAAAGATACCGAAAAAGCAACCACCCATGAACTGCGAGATGCTCTCGAAGAACTGACTTCAGGGAAACCGGTAACCCTGTCGGCAACCAATCCTCTGGGATGCAATGTCAAATGGGATGGGATGGATGCACACTGGATGCCTGCCGAAGCGTGTGATCTGGTGTAACTGTTTTACGGAATAATTAAATTTTTAGACAGACTTTCGAGGTTGAGTGAGGTGCCAGTCTCCTTTTCCCATCGACCTAAAATATCCATGACAAATTCCACATAATCATCAGCATAGAACGAATGAAATCCATTAATGAGAGACTCGTCCTTCTTCAAAGAGACAGATGAGACACCCTCAAAGAGGCGCAGATAGAGTTTTCCAACAGATCTCATGAAATGGTATGCCCACGCGAAAAACGCGGAGCTACAAATCCACGTCCGAGTACCGGTCTGCTGAAAGGTTTACAACATCCGTAAGGTAATAGAGCAGGTAGAATCCTAAACCGTAACGAACTCGTTTGCTGAGCTTTTCCATACTGACTCCTTACCTCTATTGCAAAATTTGCAAGTATATTGTAGAAATTATAGGGTGAATAGAGGCTGTTGGTAAGTTTTATGTAATGACACGAAGAAAGGTAATTACGTATTAGGAAGATCTTTAAAGAAAATTTAAACAGGTTAGGTAGATATGAATTTCATCAGAAAAAATTGGTTTCTATTCGGATTGGTACTGCTGTTGATACTGGGATTTGTGGCTCCCGGGTTGGGAACTTTCATCAGTTATGGGAAATTGACAACAACAATTCTAATAATCCTGATTTTTCTTATTACAGGATATACAATACCAACTGAAGCCATAAAGGATGGGTTGAAGGATTTTAAACTGCATCTTTTTCTTCAGGGTTTTATTTTTGTTCTTGTACCTATCTACTTTTTTCTTACGTTAAAGCTTTTCGAGGGTAACTTTACCCCGGAAACCAGGATCGGGATTCTTGCGCTGGCATGCATTCCTACTACAATCTCTTCATGTGTAATTTTCACTCAAGCTTCAGGTGGAAATACTGTTGGCGCAATGTTTAATGCAGCTCTTGCCAATTTGCTTGGTGTCTTTATATCACCGCTGCTGCTCACCTTTTTTCTCAGAACCAGTGATCAGACGTATGTCGCAACAGAAATTAGTTCTGTTATCATGAATATTGGAATGAAGATATTAATACCCATTATTGTGGGTCAGGTGATAAGACAGGTACGAATTCCGGAAAAACAGTTTAAAAAGCGGCTTAAGCTGATAATCAATATGTCTCTGCTGATAATTGTATTTATCAATTTTTCTAAGTCAGCAGCCGACCCAGATTTTAGGAAAATGCTCCCCACTATGGTATTTCCATTCATATATTTGGCAATATCTTTCTTCATACTTCTGGGATTGAGTTATTTTTTTGGGAGGATCTTCAATTTCCCAAGGAAGAATCTTATTACCGTTCTGTATACGGCTCCCCAGAAAACTCTGGCAATGGGAGTGCCTTTGCTAACGACATTTTTTGCTGATTCTCCCGAGTTGCTGGGAGCTGCGCTTTTGCCGCTGCTGTTTTATCACCCCTGGCAGTTGCTGGTCTCAGGTTTTGTGAAGAGTTTTCTGGCAAAGGGTGAGTTTTCTAAATAGATAAGTTTTCCCGGATCTGACAAATAAAAATTCCTTATTAGGGAGTATTTAGTGAGTGTATTCGAAATTATAATGCTGCTTTGCTTTGGAGCTGCCTGGCCAATTTCAGTAAAGAAATCCTACTCATCCAGAACCAACAAAGGAAAGAGCCTGTTTTTCCTCTGTATTTTGGAGATTGGATATATTGCCGGTATTACTCATAAAATATTGTACAGTTTTGATCTGGTAATTATTCTCTATATAATGAATTTCATTATGGTTTTTGCTGATATAATGATGTATTACCGAAATTATCGCATATCCCTAAATCAAAGCTGATCCGAAGAAGCGATTGTCCTGGCATTAGTAAAGAATGTTTTCTCATAGCCCTGTGTTCTTAAACCAATACGACCAATACTGAAGTCGTGACTAACAGGACTATCACAAGCAAGATTCGACAACAATAAGAACAGTTGGGATATAACATAGTTGAAGTAAAACAATCTGCAAATATTTCATAGCTTTTCATGATCTACTTTTTTGAAAAGAATTTATAGCTGATCATCTTGCAAAAAGAAAGCAGAAGCGTATTTAACATCCAAACCGGATTGAATGGTGGACTGAACAACACTTCTCTTTACAAGTATCTAAATCCTACTAAGAAATTTTCTCAATCGATTCAACTATATATTTTTGACGTCTGAATAATAGATCAACCAAGATAGAAAGATATTTGATTATAATTGCCAGAATGGCAAACACTCCGAAAAAAGCACTTGAAAGCAATAACATTGTTGCTGTATAACCTGCTACTGGATTTTTTGTTAAATAAGTAACAATGGTGTACACAATACCTGCAAAAGTACCAAACAGTAATAATAATGTTAAAGTAATTGAAACTTTGTAGGCTATATCTGTAAATAGAATTAAAGTGTTTATGGCGGTCTCTTGTCGATGTTTTCTATGGAGTTTGGAATAAAACTTTCTTGTTTGTTTTTGTGCTGTGTAGTAGAGGGTATCAGCTTTTAGTCCGCAACTAGCATATAATGCCTTACGATACGGAATTATTTTGCTCATGGCACGAATTCGGTTAATAGCCCTACGTGACAGAATACGAAATGTTTCTGTTTTTAGTTTATATTGTGTATTAGCATTACGGTTATATATCTTATAAAAAAGATTAGAAGTAAACCGTTGATTTTTATTACTTACAGAAACAATATCAAAATCTTTCAATGAATGAAAATAGGTTTCTATAACAATTTGCAAATTATAATCAATAAAATGAGTATCAAACTCAAATACAAAATCACCGATTGCCAAATCAATTCCAGCATTCATAGCCACTTCTTGACCCTGAAAGAAACTCATGTTTATAATACTCAATACAGAATGTGGTAAAGTATCCGCAATTTCCTTAATCAGCTGAACGCTGTTGTCTATTGAAGCATCATTAACACAAATTATTTCAAACTTCTCAAAATGTGTATAAAAAACCATGCTTATCTGTTTTAAAAAATATTTGATTGTTTGTTCATTATTATGTACATAAACTACTACTGAAACAAAATTCTTTTCTTTATTAGCTACCATTATTTAACACCTCATCTAAATCATACATAGTATTTATTTTTCCCGATAATACACTAATAAATGTGGGATTTGCGCTGTATTGACGAATTACTGTTGGACGCGAATCATCAATTTCTGATGTTCTTAATATCGGTTTCATAGAGAACAGCGAATCCACATATTCAAATCTGTATTGCTCTTTCATATAATTCTTTGCCAAATTTGACATATATACCCAAGCTGTTTCAGGTTTCACAGGACAATCATTACAGTTTCCAAGTTGATCAGGCGAACAGAAACCGCAACTCCGCTCTTGGCATTCAAAAGTCGGGACATCATCAGTACTGGTAATATGTGGAGTAAAAGTAACTGATGTTAAAGAATGATAACCGGTTTTTCCAAATGGCATGATAGAGAAAAACGGGCCATCCATAACGGTAATACCAGTATTTTTTAATTCATCATTTACTTTACAAAGTATAATCTCACACAATTCATATTTTATTTTGAAAGGTTCATACCCTAATAATGAGTGAATTTGATTTATACTTGCATAGGTGACATTTAAAATAAACGGAGTTTTAAAGTATTCACCGGTTTTTAAAACAACAGAAAAGTCAGTATTTTTCCTCTCTATTAATGTAATTTCTGCCAAATAGAATATCTGCACATTCGGAAATTCTGTAAGTTTAGAAAGGAAGTAATCTTTTAATATTTGTGCATCATAAGTATATTCATTAGTTAAAAAAGCACCATCACACATACCTTCATTATAATATTGTGATGGAATAACTTCATCACAACGAATATTAGAATCTCTACAGAATTTCCTGAATTGTTCAGCATTTGTCCAGCTAAAATTACTGCTTGTTGCATATATTTGATCAAAATCACTATGAACACAAAATCCATAATCTTTATTAAATCGGTCAAAATATTCTCGTGATTTCATTGCTGTAGAAATTGAACGTGGATAATGATATCCCGTATGCACTCGTGCTTGATTTATATAAGTTGCTCGCATAAAAGGAGCTTTTTCACGTTCAAGAACTATTACATTATCGCCTTTTCTTGCACAGAATAAAGCAGAATATAGACCATACAATCCTGCACCTATGATAAGTTTGTCACAAATCATTTCAAAGTATCTCCTTTAAGAACCTTAATTGAATTAATTTTCTCATACACAATATTCTCCATGTAAATTCTTGAAAAATATTTTCATTAATTGACTGTTAGCTTTATATGAGCTGATTTTTGTGGGGGGGGGGATACCTCTTGGATAGGCTCTAGTTACAGGAATTTCATAGGTTTTCAAACCTAATTGACTAGAAAGAATTGATAGATATGCTAATAATGCATAGGTCATAATACTATTTCTAATTAGTTTCACTTTTGGATGGCAAATATATTTCCTCGAATGCGCATGGAAATTGTTGGTAGTATCGGTGAAACAATGCTTTGCGGTTTGTGAAATAATGGGAATATGAATGCAATATTTTGTCAGCTTTGGCTTATATACATCACATTCTAAATTTGGTACGCCCGAAATATAATTGTATATCATAATAAAATTTCTCGAATATACCGCATAGTATTTTTTACCAATGCAATCTCATTGAAATTTTTCATTTCAATCGAAATAAAATTGTGATAATCCAACTCCTTGATCTGTTTATGTAAATCGCGCTCTTCAATTTGTGCTAAATATGGTTCAGAAATATGAATATGATTGACTAGATGGATATTCTCTCGAACTTCTCTTAAATCTTCCTGATTTTGTATAATTGTTCCCAGATCAACATTAACCAAAAACCCTTTACTATTTATTTGCTTACAGAAATCAAAGGCTTCTTTTGTTGTGTTGATAAAATTAGTATTGTATATAGGCGGATTTGGCTCTATAGCAATAACTGTATTATGCTGAAGTGCATATCTTCCAAGTTTAGAAAAAAAATCAATTCCAACTGGCAGCTTATCGAGACTTGGAATGTTACGGTTCTTAGGAGAACCGAAAACTATATTTTTACATCCAATTATTTCTGAAAAGTTTATTGCTTTTTTTGTGTAGTCAATCAATTTCTGCCGGTTTTCTTCTGTTCCAAAAAGACTTTCAGTTATTCCATACCAAATTGACTGCATTGAAGAAATACATATTCCATATTCACGTTTCAATTGCAAAGAAAAATCTTTTGCTTCTGTAGTATGATCATAGGGATTGTTTGGGAATATACGTGTTGGTGCAATTTCAAGCCCAGTAAATCCCTGCTGATGTAAGAACATATACATCTCGGAATCATACTTAGCAGACCATGCAATATTGGAAATGGAAAGGTTCATTTTTTTGATTCCTTTACAAACTTGATAATATCATCAAGAACTTTTTTCTTATTAAAAATATAACCATCTCCGCCCCCCCATAAATTAGCATATTTCGTTTTAAAGTCATAAATAGGTGGTGTCAAGGTGATTTGATTGATAAAATTCATACCTGTCACGGCTTTATATATTTCACTTGCCTCACTAGGTTCAACTGCCAAGTGAAGTAATTTGATGTTTTCTTTAATAACAATTTGAATGTGTTTCCATAAATATGTCAGATTATAAAATTGAAAAATACCACGACTATCTGTAAAATTGTGAGATGAAAATCCTAATTTGGTAAAAACATTTATTAGTTTACTGTGCTCAACTTCAGATTGGTACTTGCATTTATAAAATCCATTTTCTTGTTTAATATAATGCTTTGAAATAAGCATTTCTTTTGCTGAAAGTTCAGTGTACTTTTCCTTACTCAATATTGATGGTAAAAAATTAATCAAATCGTAAATAAAATTTTTTTTTATATTTTTTCCAAATAATCCGGGTAATCTGACGATGTGATAATTCTCAATATTTTCGCTTACCCATTTCTCAAGATGATGGCGGTTAAAACCGTAGGGGTGTAATCCTTCTGTATCAATTGTTGAATCTTCATCCTTGCCGTTCGGATTTTTGAAAACATCTATTGTGGAAATCAATACCAATCGTTTAGGATTTATTTTTTTGATATTTTCAATTGCACCTTTGATAAGATTTAAATCTTTGTACGGTTCTTTATTAGCAAGAAACTTTTCTGCCCTCACACCGGCATAGACACACAAGTCAGGATTAATGCCAAACGCATCTTGAATGTTTTTCGAATTGAAAACTTCATCAAATGTGTATTGTGAATGTATATTTGAACCAACAAAACCAGTGTATCCAATTAGTATATTCATATTTCCTCTCTTATTCAAATAAAATCAACTATGTAATTAAATCACAGCGGATATAATTTTCCAGAGGTTGCTTTACTTAATAAAGATACCATATAACAAATATATTTCCAACTGATTATGAGTATTCTACTTGTCTCCTTCTTTCCTTGATCTGTATAATAAGGAATGAGTATAACTTTTAAAAAGAAGTAATTACCATATAATATCTTCATATTTTATGTTTTTACATAATATGAATAATGCTCCAAAGTATTTCTACAGAGAAGTAATGGTATGGCCTTCCCAGCTTAATGTTTTACAATATGCATAGCTCTCACCGTGAATGGCTCCCTTTTTCAGGAAGTCATGGTCAAGTGTTTTCGATTGAATAAATTACTGCAGTACACTGTGTATTAATGATCCAACTGCTTTACAAGAAATTCTCCGACTGTCTCAGCTCCGTTTTGTAGAGATAATGCACTATATGCCTCAGAAAATTTGGTTACTCCCTTTTGTGAGAGTATAAAATGTAATGAATCAATAAACTTATTTACACTTTTCCCTGCATAAATTCCTACTCCATTTTCTATCGCGAAATCAACATTATCATCTTCTATATGAGCAGTTGATACATAAAAAATTATAGGTTTTTTCATTAACATAATTTCAAAACTTGTTGATGGCCCTGGTTTAATAAAACAGAAATCACTTACTGCAATAAGTTCATGCATATTAGTGACAAATCCCAGGGGTAACACTTTAATTAAATTTTCTTTGTTATCCGGGAATTTTATCTTAAGCCTGTCTTTAAGATTACTATTATTGCCGCATACAATGATTATGTTTAGGGGTGTCTGGAGTTTGATAACTTTCTTAATAAATTTCTCAACATTCCCTACACCTTGTCCTCCAAAGGATACTAAAAGAGTTTTGTTTTCAGTATTAAGAGATAACTTTTTAATAAGATTTTTTGAAGCTTTTAAATTGGAATTAAAATTGCGGTTAACAGGGTATGAGAATTGCCTAATATTATTAGGGGAGATTCCTGCTTTTTCTAACTGAACCCGTGAATAATCAGATGATGTAATAAAAAGATCTTGATTTTGCAGACGCTCAATAAATACATGTGAGGAAACCGGATCTGAACTCATGGTTATTAATGTAAAAGGGTGATGGGAGAGTTTTTTGGCTTTTCCAAGAACATATGCTGTAAAGCTGTGAGTACTTATTACAATCATAGGCTTCTCTTTCTCAATATAGGTGACTGCAGCTTGTACAGTGTTTTTAAAATTTACATGAAGCCAAAATTGAAGTATGGTTGTCAAGTTTTTAATTAAAGAATGGCCTACTTTAGTAACAATTGGGAATTTCTGCATAAAATGGAATGTTTGCATGAGTTGAGTATCTTTTTTCTGTTTTCCAATATCCTTAAAGAAATCGCATAAAATTATGTTATATTTTTCTGGATAAACTTCAGAGATATAATCACTAACTGCCTTTGCGGGAGAAAAGTGTCCCCCCCCAGTTTTCAGGAAGGTGAAAATAATTTTTGATTTGTTCATAAAATTAGACCTCTAAATAGTTTTATTTTTACTTCTGAGATAATACACAATTCATTCTTTTAAAGATAGTATTCTGGAGCTATTATTATCTTGTCTGTTTTAAATAAAAGTATTGGCTTTCGCTGAATCAAGTGGGGGGGGGTAGAGGA
>CAZMOX010000101.1:0-1153 GCA_964567895.1 uncultured Spirochaetales bacterium
GTACTTCTTTCATAGAAGCTCTCCCGCCGATCGGAATGTTTATTAGTGCCCTGGGTTTTGGAATTGCCTGGCGTTGGGAGCGGTTGGGAGGATTAATTACTGTTGTTTTTCAGATAGCAACATTTATAGTGCTGCTTATCACTAATCCGATTACAGGCGATTTTCCCCGTACAGCAATTCCTTACCTTCTTTCATTGGTAGTTGTAACTCCCGGGATATTATTTCTGGTGAGTTGGCGTAGAACAAAATGGCAGGCAGCACTGCAAAGTCAGGGAAAAGGGGTCTGACCCCTGGGTAAGGGTACTTACCTTGGCAGTTGCTGTGCAACTGCGGTAGATTGCATAATAGCCAAAGATCTTCTCTTCATCTTTATCTTCCGGTTTTCGGTCTCCGGCCTCCCTTCCTTCAGTCCCCTTTTGACAAAATCCATATGATATCATATAATGATGTTAGAATGATATCTAAAAATGATATCATTGTGGGAGGTTTTTATGAAAGCTATTACTATTCGAGGTGTCGATCCTGAAGTTGCCGAGAATTTAAAAATAACTGCGGGCAAACAGGGTAAAAGTGTTAATCAGTTTATTCTTGATCTTCTCAAAACAGATCTAGGGTTTAAAAAGCAGAAGAAATTTTCACGTATTTATGATGACCTGGATGATCTGTTTGGCAGATGGAACGATGATGAGTTTGCAAAAATCAATAATGCAATAACCAGTCAGCGCCAAATTGACGAGGAGCTCTGGAAATGAACAAGGTATTGATAGACACTAATATATATTCATTGGCAATGAAAGGTGATAGTGATGTTGTTCAGATGCTGAGAAGGATTGATATAATTGGTTTTTCAACGGTAAGTGTAGGAGAACTCTACTCAGGTTTCAAAGGCGGTATTCGGGAAAAGGAGAACAGGGTAGAGTTATATAAATTTTTGGATTCTCCAAGAGTTGTCATCCACTCAATTGATGTGAATACAGCGGACTTTTATGCTTCAATACTAAATAATCTGAAGGTTGCCGGTACGCCTATTCCGACAAATGATATATGGATAGCAGCGATTGCTTTCCAGCAGGGTTATAAAGTATTTACAAAAGACAAGCATTTCAATCTGATTTCCGGATTGGTATTGTATTGAGAAAGAAAGGAGACAGGA
>CAZMOX010000101.1:1253-8947 GCA_964567895.1 uncultured Spirochaetales bacterium
CTGGACAATAGATTCGATTTCATCGATTATTAATTTCCCCTCATTTTGATCAACTCTAAAATAGTGGGCAACTTTTAATGCGATGTCTGTATCCAGGCGGTTGTCAGTCTCTGAGATGTTTAAACTTAAGCCGTACCCATGAGGACTTGGATTAATGTCATAGGCAGGGGATAAGATCCAACCATTTTCAGTGAAGATAAAGCCATGATTCCGCAAATGATCGTCTGTGTTTGAGATGCAGATAGAAAAGATAATTCGTCTCCAGAGTTCTTTAAGATCATGGGTTGTTTTTGCCCCGTGCCTGATAAGGAATTCGACTAACTCAAGATAACTTACGCCGGTATCGGCATTGTCTCCATCTCTATATCCCAACATAGTCATAGCTGATGCAAAATGTAATCTCCTGTTACAAGATGTTCTGTCAAATCTTTTTGTGAGAAAGGTATGATACGGGGAAGAGAATTTTTCAGCTTTACAAAGCGGTACATCAATTCCGGATTTTACGGCAAGTTCATGAGCTACCATTTCCCATGCACCCATATCTCTGTCATCGTTGTTACTCGGGAATTTTGCGATCCAGAGATTGTTTTCGTTATCTATAATTCCTGCTTTGGGTCTTGCTCCGCCTAATGATGACCCGGGTGCTATTAGCATATCTATCCATGCGTGGTAGTTGGGATTCTTTTCTGATCCGGCTTTTTCCAATTTCAAGCTGGCATATTCCAGGTCTCTGATTGATGCCCAGGGGGGTGCTGAATGGCTGCTGTTATTATCGAGATAGTCACCATCCGGTTCAATTTTGAATCTAAGAGCTCCCATTCTGTTTTCATCAAATACCCCAAGCAGAAAGTCTGATTCCAACAATCTCTTTTCCGGTCTGTTTTCGATTTCAGCATATAAGGCTTCCCGGCGTTTCATAAGAACTCTTCCCCATCGATCGGGGGAGGAGTCCATGAATATACCAAAATTTGATGTATTTGACTTTGTGTATTGCGGACCGGTATAATACTGCAAATCCGGATCCATGATGTATCTATTTTCTGTTTTAAGCCATTCCGCATTATAGGAAAAGGAGAAAATTTCTTTCCCTCTTACAGGAGTAGCTGTGAGAACTCCCATGCATTCAGGATTTTCCATTCCTACCCAATGAGCATATATGTATATCTTTCTTTGCCCGCTGCTCATTTTTATTTCCTTTTTGGAGCCCGTCTTTTTGTCAGCAATTCAGCATCCTGCAGTTTTCTTCCCAGTTCATCATCTGCTGCAACCTGTAGCAGATCCGTATCCAGACCTAATACAAACAGTATTTGGATATATATTCCCATAGCTGCAGAAGGGGCACCTTTTTCAACAGCCCAGACGGTAGCTCTGCTTACTCCTGCCCGTTCTGCTATCTGTTCCATTGAGAGTTTTCTGCGAAGTCTTGCAGTTTTTATGTTTTCACCAAGCTGGATGAGCGTTCTTTGTACTTGTGGTAGAATATTTGTTTTTCTTTTCATAATGTCAATAATAGTAAGCATAAAGTTTAAAATTGTCAACTATAATATATGTTAAGAGGGGAGGGCAGTTGCAAAGCAACTGCTGAAACTAGTAATCTAGTTCAGGTCTGGTACTCTGACCCGGGCTCACCGCCTCCGGTCTCCCTCATTATAACGGCATGCATTATTCATTTACTATGTTGCGCTATATATTCCATTGCAGCAGAAGCTAAAAATCCGGATCTGCTTTCACCCTCTTTCTCAGCATATGTATCAATTTTGGTGAGTATATTTTCTGGAATTGTAACATTAATTCTTTTTACCACTTTAGATAATTTGCCAATATCAATTGTAACCACACTCCAGATAACATTTTTTAAGCTATTCCTTTTCTTTAAATCCTCAATCAAAGATGGTATTGGAATAGTTTCATTATCCATAAACATTCCTTCAACATGTGTCAATATTGCTTCTTCTGCATTTTCTAGTGCTTCTTCAATTGTTTCCCCGGCAGAAAAGCATCCGGGAAGATCTGGTACTGTAACGCCATAATCACTATCTTTATCTTTTTCTAAATATACAGGATATCTCATATCATATCTCCATTTTCATTCCAGCTTGCTTATAAATGCTCTTTACAGTTCCAATTGGTAAATCTGCTTTTGGATGAGGAACCGTAACTTTGCCTATCTTTGAGGGGTGCTTAAATTGATGATGGCTACCTCTTATGTTAAAAACATACCAGCCATCTTTTTTAAGAATTTTCATTATTTCAGCACTCTTCATGTGTGTATTATACACACGATCAATAGAATTGTAAAGTACATAATGAAAGGTATCAATGTTGGGAAAGGGGGTCTGACCCCTGGGTAAGAGGTACTTTGGTTGAGGGTATCACAACTGGACAAGAGTACTTGTCTTGGCAGTTGCTGTGCAACTGCGGTAGATTGCATCATAGCGAAAGATCTTCGCTTTCCCTCCCCATATTCCAGCCTCCGGCCTCCCTCCCTAATCCCCCAACATCTTTGCTGATTTACTTGCGTGTAGACAGCAATAACCGTTACAATTTGTGAGTATACTCGTAATACTAAGAGAGGACAGCTATGAAATTTGAAATTGATAGTAAACGCGTAGAGAAATTAGCCACGCAAAAAGAGGATGAGAATTGGAAATTCCGTGGTTATCTAAAAGGTTGGTGTGATTTACCGAGTAAAGAGATTGATGCCAGATTTACATACTACTATGAGATGGTATCAAAAGAGATTGACTGTACAAAATGTGCGAATTGCTGCATTAAGATGCAGCCCTTGCTCTCTTCAAAGGATATTGATGCAATGGCTGCTCATTTGGGACTTTCGTATAGTGCCTTTTGCGATAGCTACATCATCGAAGATGATGAGGAAGACGGGTTTGTTTTTAACACGATTCCTTGTCCGCTTCTGAAAGACAATCTCTGCACAGTGTACTCTTCGCGACCGCAGGAGTGTCGATCATATCCTCATTTGGATAAAAAGGATCGGATCTTCAGTATGACTACAGTTTTTGAAAATTGTTCGGTATGCCCCATAGTCTACAACGTATATGAGTTACTGAAGAAGGAGCTTTGGTAGAGATTTGGGAAAGGGGTCAGACCCCTTTCCCCAGTTTTCTCTTTTCCAGACGTGATAATCTCGTCAAGGCTCACGTCCTCCTTTCTCTCCCCCCACCACACACGCAGAAAACTCTCTATTAAAAAATCTCCTTTTTTAACAGCAGCATATCGCGGGCGATACGCAGCATGCCAGTTGGATGAATAGTATTCCCCCAAAAAGGTTTAGAGCTGCTGATTGTATGGATTATGCGGCGAATCCCGGATTGAATAAATATTTTTCGATAAGCCCAGAGAAATGCTTTTTCCATACTTTCCGGGCTTACCCCTAATGGTTGATAAACGCAGTGAAGACCATCATATAAATCCCAATTTCGATGTAATAAGCGACCTTCGGAAGAGAGCCGCTCGTAGAGGGGAGTACCGGGAAATGGAGTCAGCAATGAGATCTGTAATAGATCAAAGGGAAAAGCAGCTAACGCCAAAATATTTTTCTTCAATAATTCCGGCGTATCCAAATGATTTCCACTTCCGAGCATTGCATACCAGATGTGAAGAACATTATTGTTAGTTAGTAACGAGACTGCCTGCTGCGATTGTTCAAAAGTGATTCCCTTATCGTAACTATCCAGAATTTCTTGAACTCCACTTTCCAGGCCAAGAGCCATGATCGAACAGCCGCTCTCAGTCATCCTCTTCAATAATTGCGGATTGTTTACTATCGTATCAATTCGACTTTGACAATGCCATGAAAAATTCCATTCTTTCTCTTCTATAGCATCACATAATTGAGCCAATCGGTTGGAATCTACCGTTAAATTGTCATCACGGAAATCTACCCACGAAAACTTTTCCCCTGCAGCTGTTCTTTTTTTCTCATTGAATTCTAGTTCACTGATAATACTTTTTACACTACGCTTTCTCCATTTTCGATCGTAAAAAGAGCCTACAGAGCAGAAATCGCAGCGAAAAGGACATCCCCTACTGCTGTTGATAAAAACCCGTTCGTTATGCAAAATATCCTGATCTATGAACGGGAGAGAATCCAAATCCTGGACAATTGCTTTCGTATGAGTAAAGACCGGTTTCCCTTCAGACAAATAGCATACACCCTCAATCTCCGGAGTCCTGTTCCCCTGACTGATTGCCTCTATAAGCAGAAGAAAGGCTTCTTCTCCTTCCCCACGAACAACATAATCCGCAGCTCCGTCTAATAAGGTATCTTCAGGCAGAGCCGATACATGATGCCCGCCGAAAACAGTAATAATCTTAGGGTCAGATTTTTTTATACGCTGCCCAATGCGCAGAGCTGTTAAGTACGTAGGAGTCATAGAAGTAATGCCGACAATTTCAGGTTGATATTCCGAAATTACCGATTCGACATCTTTTTCTTCCAACAGTATAAGACAGGTTGTATGCCCTTTTTGTTTGCACATAGCTTCAATAGAAAGCAGGCCTAGACTCACTTCATCATTTTGAAAAAAAAGGCGGCTATAGCCTTTAAGTTGAGCATGTGGGGCAATTAACAATATTTTCATATCCTGCTCCTCAAAGCTACTTTGGGAATGATATTTTTCAGTATATATCACCGTTTCTGATTGTCAACTCTACACAATAAAAATTGTAAAAAAAAAGTGGTGTCTGACCCCATAAACCAGCTGTAAGTGATGCTGAGCAATGATTTGGCTATTAATGGAGGATGGTGTCTGACCCCAGTCTCTTCCGATCCGGCAGCAAAAAGCCGAATTCAGCAAGACGCTTCTGTACAGATCGGTAATTTTCCGGCTTAATAAATATCTGATAATCCTCGGCTCGTACAATATATTTTCGCAGATAAGAGTCGTTAAAAATCAACTGAATAAGCTCGGTATTGCCGGGATCCAGACTGAACATAAAGTGCTGATCGGCACTGAGTTTTAGCGGAAACGCCTTGTGAAGCAGAGAAGAGAAAAACTCCTCCCACACAGGCGGCGGATTTTGACAAATATTCGCTCTGAACATCTCGATCGAATTTTCAATATCAGCAGAATCAGCACACTCTTTGAGAAAGAGATCGGCCCGCACCTGGTAGTACCCGGAGCCAATGGAGACTGCTATTTTACTAAGCGTAAGTTCGACAAGAGGATCAGCCCCTTCAACGGTAATAAGCAGCCTGCCGGAGTCCAGATTAATGCGGATCGCAGACTTTTCGCGCAGCGTCTCCAGCTCATCGGTTTTCCCGATCAGCCAAGCGCCGAGGGGAGTAAGTGACACCTCCGCTATACCGTCGTAGAGAGAGAGCCAGGTGTTGTTTTTATTCTGATAGCAGGGATTAGCCGGTATGTCATAGGCGATATCTACAATTCCCAGGGTGTTCAGCACAAAAATTAGGGTTTTCAGGTAGGGAAGGAGCAGTGTTTCACGCAGATTGCTCTCATGCAGCATGAGTTTGTCGTACCCTGATGCATATTGACTGGTGCTTAAGGAATTAAAATAGAAATTAACATAATTTATGGAAAATAGTGATAAATCAAACGGGTATGGATAGATGCTATGTGCCAGCAGATAATTAAGCATCTCCTCTATAGTTACCCAGCTCCCAATAACCAGTAATTTAAGAAAATTTTGCAGATGAGTCCAATTCTGCTTACTGTTACGGGCTATGTACGCCAGTTCTCCCGTCCCAAAATCTGATTTAAGATAATCAAGAAAGTGTACGAAGATGTGGGAACCTGTGTTATCAACGGGAAAAAAGCGTGTGAAGATCTCTTTGAGATACTGTTCAGGGGCAATTGATGGATTGTGCTCTCTTTCAGTCGGGGGTATGCCTTCAAGCAGTTGAAGGATCATGGTGGTTCGAATGGTATCGGCACCGGGAATATAGGGGTAGGGTTCATTAAGAGAGCAGAGTTTTCCGGCCTCTTTTAAGCTTGATTTAAGGATTTTCGTACCGTTTTTTGAACGTTTTATTCCTACCTGGTCGATGTAGGTGGTGAGATAGGGCAGCTGTAAAAGAATATCCTGATTAGTACTGATCAAAAGATCCTCAGATGGTGTTTTGGTGAAGTGAAGAACGCCGAATTCAGGGATGGGGAGTACTTTTTTCAATATTTCTGCGAAGGAGTGATCAATATAGAGGGTTGGATCTACCTGTTCCCAATAATTACTACGATTATCCCGGACCTGGAAAAGCTGCAGTTTAGCGGGGATATTCGGAACCTGGCCATAGGCGTATCTTCTGTTGCTTTTCTGTAGATTCACACTACCCAATGAAGCAACATCCTGAAGTGCAAACCCTTTATGTTCCCAAACCATCTTCAGAAAAACCTGGGCTAATCGGGATGGAAATTTTTGTAAAAAGGCCTGCATCAGCGTTTTATCCATCAATATTTCACTAAAGAGGCGGATGTAATGTGCTTTCTTAGCCTGTTTTTCCGGCCAGCGGAAAGGCAGTGCTATTCCGGTATCCCTGTGAAGGGTGCCTAAAAAGTTGGTGTAGAGGATTTTCAACTGGTTTGCTGTATAGAGAGAATTTATCAGCGTCTCTATATGGAAGGGTGTTATCATATTGATGGGCTCCACTATTTTTATCGGCAGCATATAGACCGCGACGGTTTTTTCTAAGTCCGGGTTTGATAGTGCAAGGTTTTCATAGGTTGTATAGTGTCCGCTTGCTGAGCGATGGAACCATGTGTTTACATAGAATTCCCCCCGTTTTTTGGCCTCTTGTATCACTTCGGCAATGAGCTGCTGTACGGCCGGTTTTCCAGGTGCAAGAGATCCGAGAATATGCGCCAGATTATACCTGAACCGTTGTAAGTCAAATGTTTCCGGAAACGTTCTGGTTCGATGTACTGCTTCAAGAGCCAGCAGGGTGGGCACATAATAGGTTTTGCTTTGCATTAAATGGGTCAAGGCGATGGCTCTAAAGAGAAGGCTCAAAGGGTGATCGATGTTGTATCCCATCTGCAGGACGATGTTTTCAAGGATTTTATTGCCGGCAGATGCATCAGCCTGAGTAATGGTATTCAGGTATTGTATGAGTTTTTCTCTGTTAAAGAACATACCGATTTTCATAAGCGGCGGTGCAGAGTATTCGAATATTTCACCCAGCGCATCAGCTGTAAGATTAGAGGGTAATCTGAGCTGCATGAAGGCTTTTCTGCTGAATTTTTCCACGGCGCAGGAAAGGCAGGTTACGCTCTTCTCACTGACGATGAAAGCGCCCGGTTTTTGGCTGAAACAGGTGTGGCAAATTGCCGTCTCCTGAGAGTTGGTTTGGATATACCAGCCTTCTGGATAGGGGGAATTGGCAGTTGTTTCGCAACTGCTGGAAGCTGGGGTCGGAGGCACTGTTGCGGTTTCCAGAGCCAGATTACTCCCCTGGGCAGTTGCTGGGCAACTGCTGGGCATGGCAGGCACTGGGGTCGGAGGCACTGTTGCGGTTTCAGGTTCCTGTGCTGGTGCAGGAGGGTGGTCCGTTGTCTCTTTTTTTGCTTCTGCACCCTCTTTTGGGGTAATGCGTGGGCTTATGCGTGGTATCATTTTTCAATCCTGTTATCGGAAAAATCAGAAAAATCAGAAAAATCAGCGAAGTCGGAGAAGATAAAATCGATATCCTCTTCTTTCAGGGTTTTACCGCCGCTTCC
>CAZMOX010000102.1:0-4476 GCA_964567895.1 uncultured Spirochaetales bacterium
ACTGCCGGCTCCTCCGGTGGAACCGGTAAATCCTCCATCGGTTCCAGGCCGCACCCCGCCTGATCCACCACTTGCTCCGGGTATTCTCATACCAGGTATACTGAATCCAGAGCTTTCGCCTTCAACCAGTGACCCCATATCAACTAGTACTATGACATCACCAGCTTTCAGGTCACCGGTCAGTATTCGAACCATACCATCAGGAAGCGGTTCAGTAGTTATTCTGACAGGAGTTGGTGTTCCATCCTCCCCTTCTGCCTTTTTCATTACCAAAGAGATATCACCCATAGGAAGTGCAAATACTGCATCTTCATCAATTGCCAGGACTTCTTCTGAATCACTGACCAGAATGCCGCCGGCAAAAGTATAACCCGGTTTAAGATTAGCCGGCGGATTGTCTATGGTAATTTCCACATCGACAACACCAATACCCTGCTGTGTATATCTCCCTTCAACTGCTATTTTACTTATATATGCAGCTACTTCCTGATCCGACAATGAGTCAAATTCCAGGTTGATAGTTTGTCCCATTTTAATATCAGCCATGTCAATCTCATCTAATTCAACAACAGCTGACATTCTTTCCAAATCAACTATACGAACTATGGTGTTCTGGATACTGATACTATCTTTTTCATCTACATCAACTGATGAGATTACACCTGAAATTGATGCGTATAATTTTGTTTCAGCAAGGGTTTTCTCTGCATCAATCAGTTTTATTTCAAAAAGAGTAACCTCAGTCTTGTTCTGCTCAATTTTTACGACAGCCTGGTCCCGTTTCATCTCCAGAAGTTCAAGATCTGCTGCTATATCATCATAGAAGATCTGTGCCTGTGCCTGTTTATTATGGAGGAGTGCCAGTTCATCTGTATTCTGTTTAATCTGGGTAAGTATCTGGCTGCGTTTCATGTTCAGCAAGGTAACATCAGCAGGGACGGAGGTAAGCTGATCCGCTATCTGGGTGCGTTTCATCTCCTGCAGTTCTATATCTGCTGCTATATCATCATAGGCGGTCTTTGCCTGTGCCTGTTTATTATAGAGAAGTGCCAATTCATCGGCATTCTGTTCAATCTGGGTAAGTATCTGGCTGCGTTTCATGTTCAACAAGGTAACATCAGCAGGGACGGTGGCAAGCTGATCCACTATCTGGGAGCGTTTCATCTCCAAAAGTTCAATATCTGCTGCAATATCATTATAGGCGCCCTGTGCCTGTGTCTGTTTATTATTGAGAAGTGCAAGTTCATCGGCATTCTGTTTAATCTGGGTAAGTATCTGGCTGCGTTTAATGTTCAGCAAGGTGACATCAGCAGGGACGGAGGCAAGCTGATCCACTATCTGGGAGCGTTTCAACTCCAAAAGTTCAATATCTGATGCAATATTATTATAGGCCGCCTGTGCCTGTGTCTGTTTATTATTGAGAAGTGCAAGTTCATCGGCATTCTGTTCAATCTGGGTAAGTATCTGGCTGCGTTTCATGTTCAACAAGGTAACATCAGCAGGGACGGTGGCAAGCTGGTCGAGAGTTTGATTACGCCGCATTTCCAGAAGTTTTATCTCTGTATCGGTACCATTATACCTTAGCTGTTCAAGCTGATAATCATAATTTGCAAGATCATACTCCAGTGAACTGGTATCTTCTGCATCGGCTATCTGCTTATCAATATTTGCCAGATCATACTCTAAAGAGCTGGTATCTTTTTTCTGTTCAATCTGCAGGGCTATACTTGCAAGGTCGTAGAGTTCGTTCAGGTCATTCTTTGTCTGTGCAATCTGCTGCTCGATATTTGCTAAATCATACTCCAGCGAACTGGTATCTTCTGTATCGGCAATCTGCTGATTGATATTTGCCAGATCGTACTCCAAAGAGCTGGTATCCTCGCGCTGCGCTATCTGCAGAGCAATACTGGCCAGATCGTAGAGTTCATTCAGATCATTCTTTGTCTGTGCAATCTGCTGATCGATATTTGCAAGATCATACTCCAATGAGCTGGTATCTTCAGTACCGACTATCTGCTGGTCTATATTTGCCAGATCATACTCCAGTGAACTGGTATCCTTACGCTGCTCTATCTGCAGAGCAATACTGGCCAGATCGTAGAGTTCGTTCAGGTCATTCTTGGTCTGTGCAATCTGCTGATCGATATTTGCAAGATCATACTCCAGTGAACTGGTATCTTCTGCATCGGCAATCTGCTGGTTGATATTTGCAAGATCGTACTCCAGTGAACTGGTATCCTTCCGCTGCTCAATCTGCAAAGCAATACTGGCCAGATCGTAGAGTTCATTCAGGTCATTCTTGGTCTGTGCAATCTGCTGATCGATATTTGCAAGATCATACTCCAGAGAGCTGGTGTCTTTTGTCTGTTCAAGTTGAAATTTAATATTTTCAACATCATACCGAAATGAAAAATCATCCAATTCGGCCAATAAATCACCAGCTTTTACTTTATCGCCTTCATTAACATAGATATGGGTAATAGTTCCGGATGTACTAAAAGCCATATCCCTGCTGTCAAAAGGTTCCACACTTCCGGATATATCAACATAATCGGCAAAGGCAAGCTGCTGTACGATGAACTCCTCTGCTGCTCCATCAGAAACTGCTGATCCTTCGGTATTTCGGTTTTTTACTGCTGTTTTGTCATTAATAAACAAAAAATAGGTTCCCGCCCCCACAGCTATTATTGCTAAAAATACAATCCAGCCAATAATTTTCTTTCGCCGTTTGCTGCGAATTCGTTTTTTTGCAGCGGATAGACTCCTTTGCTCGGGAGTCATTGTTTCATCGGTTCCTTTTTCAGTTTTATTCATCGTTATTTCCTTAGTATTTTTAAATCTGCTACTATAATTTCAGAACTCTTATATCCCGCTCAATAAGCAGTCCATCAAGTGCCTGCAGTATCTGTTCATATTCAATTAGCTGTAGCTCATATTGTGCATCCTGAACATCACTTACTGTCCCAAATCGTTTTGAATGGGCGTAGACAGCATCTTCCAATTGAAGGTTTTTTTCAGAATATGCTAAATCCAGCTCAGCACTATTTATGTTCCAACTGCTTATACGAAGCTGCATTTCCTGTATATCATAGAGGTAATCGCTATAAGATTGATTATAGCTTTGCTCTGCTGATGCTGCCTGATTTTCCAGAATATTTACCGTTAGTTCGTCAAATTCTTTCCAATCATCCGGCTTATCTGTCCATCTCCCTGTTATATAGGCTGATGGAGTAATCCCTGTTGAGTTTATAACGGTACTGACTCCAGCCTCAAAAATAAATTCTGAGTTTGATGCGGTTACTCCTGCCTGCAGGGTGTGATCATAATTGCTCGCAGGTTGCTTTAGACCAGCTTTATAACTTCCATTTAGTGCATAGGTATAAGAAGAATCACTGATTTTATTGGATTCTCTGGTTGAAAGTTCATCAGCCAGTTTTTGTTTGGCTATTTCTACATCCAATGCTGCAGAGAGAACTATGGTGTTTCCCATATCAGGTGCATTTAAGGTAATATCCGGCTGTGGGATCTCTTCATAAGTTACATCTTCATACCCGTCACCTGTTAAGTTTTTGAATTTATTGAGAGAGACAGAAATATTATTTTGTGATGAGGTAAGAGTATTTTTAAGTCTGGTTATTGAGTTGTTACGCAGCATCCAGGCTGTTGACCCCTCTTTGAGCAAGCCTGATTTAAGGTCGTTCTCAAGAGAAATTGCTGCATCAGAGATACTCTTTTCAGTAATAAGTACAGATTTATCCAGAGTAATCAACTCTTTCACGCTCTGAAGCACACTCTTTTCAACTGCTATAAGGCCGGCATAATAATTTCTGTCAATATCCATTTTTACAGCAGCAGATTCAAAATCTTCAAGAGTAGTATCATCTTCCGGGTTGTAGGTTTCCAGTGTTTTTTGAATCGACACTTTTGGAGCGCTTGAAACAACCGTATCAGTTGCATTAAGTGTTGTAGGTGCTGTCAGGGTAATAATGAGATCTAAATCATGAAATGTTACCGTTGCTGACGGGTCAAGAGTTACAACATGATCACCAGTCAGATCCTTTGCATAGGAGAGTGTTCCGCCTCCGGATGAAAAAGAAACACCTTCGTCCTCCGGTTGTTCGAGTTCACTGCGTTCCCATTGGAGCGTACTTATGGTTCTCTGCAGGTCGTTCAACCTACCGGACATACTGTTTTTCTGTGCTGCAGCTAAATAGGAGTCAAAATCATCCGCCGGGAGCATAACCGACCCAATCAGGATTAAGAGACTAACCATTAGTGTAGTTTTTATAGCGTTATTTCTTTTCATAGATAGATTATAGCAATATTCATGCCAATAGTGGTGATAAATCTACTGGTTTTCACCATTCATATCTGCATACACTGTATATAATTAACATTAAATCAAACAATCTGTAATGTGAAATAATTTCCTTATAGATTTTTAGTGTGAATATTTTGCACAGTATGGGGATAAAA
>CAZMOX010000102.1:4576-8834 GCA_964567895.1 uncultured Spirochaetales bacterium
AGCATAGTAATACTTGTAGCATAGTAATGCTTTTAGATCTCTTATCAGAACTGAACAATTACGTCAATCGGATATAATCTTTTACCCGGTCAAGAATATATAATACTTCTTCCTGACTTGAGGGCTTTCTGTCTTCAGGATCCACAAAAAACTCAAATGGTTTTACTTCGAGGATCAGGGAAAACTTCTCCAAAGTTTTAACCGAAGGAAAGCTGCGCCCCACTTCGATTTCCCCAACGAATCCGGCTGATATGGAGCATTTCTCCGCCAGTTTTGCCTGAGACAGTCCTTTTGACTTTCTGAATCGTTTCAGATTACTGATAAAAACCTTCTGTAATTCTGGAACATATTTACTCATAACATTAATATAACTGTTTTACTAAAAAGTGTATAGGTTATACCCGAGTTTTTTGTTTTTTTTACTCTGCCTCACAGGTTATACATAATCTTCATTGACCTTTTGCTTAATATTCCAGATATTATATAGCATAATTAAAAGGAGCCGCATTTTGCGAAGCTTATGATACAAAATATATTAACTGAAAATGTTGAAAATTACTTAAAAACACTCCAACCTGATACAATCGATACCTTCCTACTGCAGAAAGGTTCCATTAGAGGATCTCTTCTCCATGGTACAAGAATGGTTCATGAAATGCAGGCCAATCACGGAACGGGCATTCTGGAGACTTACATACTCGGGCATGCCTATATTGCAGTAGGTTTACTAACTTCAATGTTGAAGGGAAATGATAAAATTGGTATATCAGTGGAGTGTGCCGGACCGGCAAAAGGGTTTGATGTTGAAGCCTCTGCACGAGGTGATGTAAGGGGATATTTACGACAAAACCCAATTCCCATTGAAAAACCTTTAGAAAGTTTTGATATGTCACCCTTCTTCGGACCGGGTTTTCTCACATTGACCCGGGCATTGGAAGGTTCACGTCAACCGGTAACAGGGCAGACCATGATGAGAAATGGGAGTATTGCAAAAGATCTTTCAAACCACTTCCTTGAATCAGAACAGACCCCAACACTTTTTTTCCTCAGCATACAATTCGACAAAAAGGGAAATATTGCCGGGGCCGGAGGACTTTTCCTGCAGGTAATGCCTGGTGCAGATGACAAAATCCTAAGCCGGGTTGAGGCTGCAGCCTGTTCGATGCCTTCAATGGGCCAATGGTTTGCTGAATCAGGGAGTACCAAGGAGCTTATGCAGAATGTTTTTTCAGACTTCTCCCCTGAAATCATCGGGACAAGAGATATTAATTTTTTCTGTTACTGTGAAAGATCAAGATTCCTGAATTTCATCTCATCCCTGACGGGAGAGACTCGGAAATCAGTGCTGGAAGAGGGGCCTTTCCCCCTACTGACAACCTGCAATAACTGCGGTACAATATACTCTTTCAGCAGAGAGGAAGTTCACTCTGTTCTTTCAAATATAAACACAGCCAACGAGTAAATCGGTACGGCTCAGGAGTTCCCTACATGACTTTTTTTGCTTCTACAGCAGCAAACCATAATGATCTAGCTGCTACCGAGGCTCTGCAAGCCGGTGCTGATGAATCTTCTATCAGAATCGTTCCCGGCGGGGTTGAATTCAACGGTGATCTGGAAACGGGCTACCGTTTTTGCCTCTGGTCACGAACAGCATCACGTTTACTACTGCTACTTGGAAAAGGTGAAAATATCGAGACTGGAGATCAGCTTCACCATAGAGCTATGCAGATACCCTGGTTTGAACATCTGACACTAAAGAGCAGCTTCATGGTGCAGGTAACTGCACGAAAGACCCGCTGGCTCAAAAATCCTAATTTTGGGGCACTAAAGGTAAAAGATGCAATTGCGGACCAATTCCGTGAAATCTATGACGAACGGCCTTCAGTTGATACAAAGAACCCCGATGTAATATTCCATCTTCATATGGATGGAATCCACGGATCTTTCTATCTGGATCTTTCAGGCAGGAGTCTTCATAAGCGCGGCTACCGGAGGAGTGATTCATCAGCATCTTTAAAGGAGCATCTGGCTGCAGCACTTCTGCTTCGAGCAGGATGGCCGGAAAAAGCTGCAAAAATGGAACCTCTGATTGATCCGTTCTGCGGCTCAGGAACCATCCCCATTGAGGCAGCTTTAATGGCCTCTGATACTGCTCCCGGACTGCTGCAGCAGAAGAATTATGCATTTCTCAGATGGAAGGGGCATGATGCGAATGTTTGGAAAACTCTATTGCTGGAGGCAGAGGAACGAAGGGCTAAAGGCATGGCTCATCTTCCTAAGATTGCAGGCTGGGATATAAGTGCCCAGTCAATCCAGGCAGCCGAATCTCACGCACAGAATGCAGGATTTGCTTCTCATATCTCCTTTTCAGTTCAGGATTCGTCAAATCCTTATCCTGAGGCTATCCCCACCGAAAGTTCTGGCTTAATAGTTGCTGATCCTCCCTATGGAATTCGCATGGGAGTAGAGGCTGATCTCCGTGTTCTTTATAAGAATTTTGGAAATTCAATGGGAAAAAACTTTCCAGGATGGCATGTCAGCCTGCTGGCTGGTGAACCTGATCTCCTCCGGGAGATTAAACTCCGTCCGGACAGTACTAACGTCCTGTACAATGGACCGATAAAATGTACCGTAGCTCATTATACGATATTTGACAAAGAGACCCGTGACCGGTTGACCGAAAGAGCTGAAAGGAAACAGCGGGAACGTGAAGAGGCGGAACTTTCACCCGGTGCCGAGATGTTTGCAAATAGAATAAAAAAGAATAAACGCATGATAAAAGCTTTCCTTAAACGATCAGGAACAACCTCTTATCGATTATACGATGCTGATATGCCTGAATACTCTGCTGCAATTGATATCTATGAGGATAAATGGGTTCACCTGCAGGAGTATGCCCCTCCGGCTGAAATAGAACAGGAGACTGCAGAGACCCGTTTACGTGAGATGATTGATGGAGTCAACCGGGTTACCGGAATCGCTTATGAGCATATTTTTGTGAAGCAGCGTAAAAAACAGAAGGGATCCAATCAGTATAATAAAAGAGCTTCGCGTGGTCAGACCTATATTATGAAAGAGCAGGGACTCAAGTTCTTTGTGAATTTTACTGATTATCTGGATACTGGTATCTTTCTTGATCATCGCCCAGTACGTAATCTGATTAGGGAACTGAGTGATAATAAACGTTTTCTTAATCTTTTCGGATATACAGGAACAGCAACCGTTTATGCAGCCGATGGAGGTGCATTAAGTACTACAACTATTGATACATCAAAAACTTATCTTGCCTGGGCTGAAAAAAATCTGGATTTGAATGGATTTTCGGGAATGAGCCACCAATTTTATGCCGTAGACTGTATGGAGTGGCTCTTGACCCAGACTCATACATTTGATCTGATCTTTATGGATCCCCCTACTTTTTCAAACTCAAAGAGCAGACCGGATACCTTCGATATTCAGCGTGATCACCGAAGATTGATTGTTGCAGCAATGAGGCATCTTGAAAGGAATGGAACGCTAATCTTCTCCAACAACTTCAGAAAATTTGAATTGGAGAGCTATATAGAAGATTACTATCTTGTAGAAGAGATAACACACAACACTATACCGGAAGATTTTTTGCGCAAGAAGAGTATTCACCGGTGCTGGACAATTCGTCACAAGGCAAAGCCTGTTAAGGTGATTAAAGAAGCAAAGACAAAAAAAATCACACCGAAAAAAAAGATTCAAAGTAAAAATGATTCAAATTCATTGAATCTCGATTTCTAGACTACAACACTTTACCTATAAAAAGACGGGATTTTGTCCCGTCTTTTTCTTTGCCCTGAGCAAAAGTGTATGGTAAATAAGCACTACTCCCCTCCTTGCTAGCAAAGCATAAAAAAAGCTGACCCCGAAGAATCAGCTTTCGTATTAGCAAATAAGTTACATTTTTTAGAGTTCAACTGTAACAGATGCTGTGATATCGCCAAGATCTGCAACTACATCTTCTGCGGCCCAGCCGATAGATAATGCTGCGCCATCGATAAGTGATGAAGATGAGAATTCAATTGAAGCATCAATGGTTTCATCAGCTTGATAATCAAACATAGCTACTATAGAGCCAGCTTCGATTGTCTGAGTCAGTGTAGCACCAACGTTGAAAGAAGTTGCCATATCATATCCAACACGAGCATCTACCTGAGTTGCATCAGAAACAGCATAACCAAGTTCAAGAAGAACATCTGCGTTCATTGCAGCTGCATCATAGTCAAATCCA
>CAZMOX010000103.1:0-8822 GCA_964567895.1 uncultured Spirochaetales bacterium
TTACACCAGCTGCTTCAAGCTTACTTTCAAATTCATAAATACCTATTTTACCTGGAACTTCCTCAATATTTTCTTCTGTCACAGCACAATTGGTTACAGTTAAGGGTGTACCCCATCCTGCAATAACAACACTATGATTTGTGAGTTGAGCTGCCGTAATAGTTTCCCCAAAGATAGATCCACTATCAGTCAGATAAGTCAGATTCGCTTCCATATCCCTTGAGATTAATACAGGCTTTGTTCGTTGATATCTCCCTACTGGTTGCATATCTAAGAGTTCATTATCAATGTTAATATCAAATTTAGTACAGTCTACATAAACATCACCACCATAATTACCAGCGGCAATACCCATCGTTGATAAGGCATCTACTTCAGCCAAAACAAACCTTGCACTTCCAGTTAATAAAACATGACCCGTTCCATCATCACTTGCAACCACATATGTATTAACTTCAGCTGTAGTAAGTCCACCATTAACTTCAATTATAACCGCAGCTATATTGGCACAATTCGCATTTAAGGTAACTGTAATACCATCTACTGTAAAGGTTTCAACAGTACCAGTTTCAGCTGACCAATCATGTCCCCCAGTTAAATCTACCGTTCCAAGAGCTGTATCAGTCGCATGTTTAATCTCAAGACTAAAATCTTTCACTATCTTAGGTTGTGTAGTCAATGGTCCAGCTAATGTAGTCAAAGCATCAATACCATCTCCAATACTGTAATAGAGGAAGGTCAGCGTTTCAATAGGATAACCACTTGCAGCATCCACACTTAACTTATAAGTTTGTAATTGGCAGCCAAAGATATCAAAGTAATCCATAACCCCTAATTTACCCGCCATTTCTACATGAAAGGTATAACTTTTAGGGGCGCTTCCACCTATTTCTTCTTCAATTGCCATATTAAGCCATGTTTCATTTTGAACATATTGACTATACTCAAATGTGCCATATTTAATTCCTTTAGTGAATGTAGTCTTGGTTTCAGCGGCTACTCCAACACCTTTCATTAATTCTCGTTCATATTCATATTTACCAAGAGAATTGTCACTCTCTGGATAATTCATCATCGTTAATTCTTGGCCAACCGCTATAGCAGTTTCAGCAAACTCTGCTCCAGCGACTCCACCAGCGTAGTGTTCTTCTACTACATATCCAATTTTAATATCCTTTGTGTGTAATACCATTTTAATCCCATCCAGATGCGGCAATCATTTTAGTTTCATTACCCATTAATGTTGCCTTATATCGTTTTAGTACATTATAGATGTAAGGTTGTGAAGTTATTCTCCACCAGCCACCAGCTATAGTCTTAGCGTTAATTATTCTTCTTGTTTCGCCAATATGCTTTTCCAAATCAGCTCGTGTAGAAGACACGATAGTAATTAAAAAACTTGTAATTCTTTTCTCTAAACTGCCATTAATAGCACTTTTAGGTATTTGTGCACCCTTTGTATCCATATAGATGAAAACGACATTTGGATATTTACTTGTCGTAGATTTATTCCCATCTTTGAAGGTAGGTTCTGCTATAACACCAGCATTCCATTGAGTGTTCAATTCAGCTTCAATTTCAGTATAATCTACCATATTAATACCCCCATGAATTTGGTGTTCTTTCTAAGGGAATAATATCAATAGATCCTTCTTCCGCATCTGCTTTGATGTACATTGATAACATTTGTTTCATATTGTCATCAATAACAATCTCATAGAGTTTTAAGGCTCCTTTTTCTATATTTGTGAGATATCCATCATTTACACTAATATTATGCATTAATCGTCTTGATAATTCTAATGTAACCGCAACCACAGCATCTGGAATAGTACCAGTGAATTTTTGTCGTGTGTAAACATTAATATAGCGTTCTGCTTGTGAGATATTTGATTCAACTACAGCGTCAGTATAACCAACATCTACATTTCCGTAGTTTGTAGCTGCATATGATTCTAAGTCTGCAACAGTCGTATATGTAATAGCCATGTTTATACACCTATGCCGATGGTACGACATCTATGTATCTTGAGAATACATTAGCGTTTGCATGAGCCACATTTTGATCTTTAATCTTAACAGTGACTTCTGATAGTGGTTGTAATTCAAATGGCTTCAGATTTCCACTTGGTTCTACAAAATGATCAAATTCAACAGTAAATGAATGATTATGTCCCTTTAGAGAGCCTTCTACATTTACAGTTAATACATCAGCAATAGATGTCCATGTTGCTTCTATTTCACCAAAGAATGATCTCCCATATGCGGCACCTAATGCCATGAAATGTGAGGTTGATTCATGATAATTACCAATATCAATTACACCATAAAAGGCATTCACTGCATAGTTTGAGAGTTCAAATTCATCTACCATTGCATTATCAGAACTAAGTAATCGTGTTCTGTAATAAGCTTGAACAGGAAATCCATCACTATCTAAGATAAATTGCCCTTGTAAGTCACCATTAGCGTTAATAGTCTCTGCTCCAACCATAGGTTTACCCCAAGGAGTAAGATAATTTAATGTGATTATAAATCCACTATCTGCATTAGCTGCACCAACTTCTTGACCATAGATTGTACCAACTCCAACATAACTGAGTTTAGTTCCTACTAAGGCGGTTGCAATAATTTGAGCATAACCAGTTCCAGTTACTCCAGCACCTAATGTTAATCCACCACCAACAGCTAAACTTGATGTAAATGCATTTAATCCATAAGTTTCTATATCCCAACAATAAAAGTCTGTGACAGCAACATCAAAATCAGTTGCACCAGACATATCTGCACTTGCATCAGCTATTGTGGCTGTTTTAGCAACACCATCTTGGTCTAAATAATGTGCAGTTATAACTGCATGTTCTAAAGCAGCGTCTGCACCAGATGATATGA
This sequence comes from uncultured Spirochaetales bacterium, assembly GCA_964567895.1. Classification (GTDB taxonomy): domain Bacteria; phylum Spirochaetota; class Spirochaetia; order JABMQR01; family JABMQR01; genus JABMQR01. The sequence continues at coordinate 2,893 of CAZMOX010000103.1, forward strand.
CTTGTAAATTAGTTTCAACTTTACCAATATATGTAACAGTAATTGGTGTAGTTCCTTTATTTGATACTTCTATTAACGCAGCAGTTGATAATTGCTTATGATAATTAGTATATTCTTCTACTCGGTCACCATATTGATGACGAAGGTATTTCTTAAGCGATGGATAATCCTCATACGCTCTTCCGACTATTTTAAGTGTATATCCCATTGTATTGGCCTCTCTTCAATGTTTTATGTATTTATGTGGAACTATTCGCACCTATAAAGGATTTTAGCCTTTTCTTTGCCTAATTTGATGAAGTTCCATTGGTTTCAATTAGGTATAGGTCTTAGTTGAATAAAAAAAGGGGAAATGTTATTTCTTAGGTTCAATTACTTTAGCAACCACTTTATCAAGTTTCTCTTCAATATCAATAATATCTTTCTTATAGACTTTATTTAATGATTCCACAATTGCTTTTGATTCTTTTAAACGACTATTATAGCGTTTAAGATTAGCATCATATTCTTTTTTCTTCAAAGCATTAGATGTTTTATAGGCAAGTTTAATATCATCAATTGTCTTCTCAAGGCCTTTCAGTTTAGTTTCAGCTAGTTTTATTCTATTTTCATATATTTCTTTTGACATAATATCACCTTAAGTGTAATTAAAAAAAGGGAATATATTATGCCCAAGTTATTTGTTCAGAATACACAACTGCGTTAGCGTCATGCACACATCCAGCACATCTTGCAGCCCATCTTTGTACAACAGATTGGATTGTATTATGTCTGTCTTCTCCAACCATACCAACTCGTGAGTATGCTTGTTCCATAATATTAGGATCAATAACAGTTGCAAATAATCTGCTATTTGTGCCTAATGTATCAGTTTCAGTCTTTGTAGTACCTGGAACTTTATTTAAGAACATTTGGTCACTGATGATTAACTTAGGAGCTACTTTCTGTCCATTTTGAGCAAATGCATCTGTGCTTAATTCTTGAAGGAATAAATCTAATTCTGAAATTTGGTTTGTTGCACCTCTAAATAAGGCCTTTCGTGCTTCAAATGCAAATTTATCATCACAACCGATTACAACAGTTTTACCATCACGATATCTGAAGGGAATACTTTCAACCATTTTACTTAAGGCTAAATACACATCTCCTGCAGCATCTAACAATGAATCAGTTTTGTTTAAGTTTGTGACTAAAGTGGCTTGTTCTATAATACCAGTGTTTAATCTTGTACCTATACCAACACCTGCAGCACTAAATCCACCTGTAAACACTCCTTTAAAGATTGACTGTTTAGTTTGATTTTGCCATGTTGCTAATTCTTGTCCTTTTCGTTGTACTAAGTAAGCACCTTCCATGAGCATATCTTGCATGTCATAGTAGATATCACCATACACATATTCTAAATTATACACATTAGTACTATTAGGAGTATCCATTCTAAGATCAGGAAGCCCTAATTGATGTGCACCTCGTACATTTACACTTGCCCCTAAAATAGGTTTCTTGTATAAAGGAGCGTCTTTTGGAGACTCAATTACTTGAGGTAACCAATTAAGCTGTGGATCTTCTTGGAAATATCCTTTAGCTTTTTTACTCAGTGCTTGATACATTGATTGATCAAACACGCCAACATTATCTGTAGTATTTACCATTTAAATTACACCCATGTGACTTGGCACACTGTATCGTTATCTACGACAGCTATATCTAAGTTCGCATATACACCCGCAGTTCCCATGGTTGCAATATCTTCCATAGCTCCCGCATCATCTGAAAAGCCCATAGGCTGTCCTTCTATAATTGCTCCACCAGGATCTTCCATTTTAACCCTATATTTATGTGTTGATTGGGGTTTAATAACAGATAGAGGATCTCCATCAGGAATAGCAGTGTCTTCAGCAATAGTAGGTTTATCATCCACTATGCCAATAAATGTTTCAGAAGTCGTACCAGCACCTAAATCAGTACGAACAACTTTACCAGTTGCAGCAATTATACCAACCAGATCACCAGGTTTTGCAATTCCATCCCCTAATGCTGATTCTTTAACTTCGCCAAGTCCACTCAACGCAATCTTCCGTGAGCCTAAATGACTTATTTTTGTATTTACCATATTTTATTCCACCTTAATTTATACCATTATAAAGTCGCCAAGAGTAATTTCATCTTCTTGACTTGCATTAGGTATCGTTTTCTTAATCGGTTTCTGCGATGGCAATAATTTACCTTTCTTATCAGCTTTTAAAGCATCAGCCACTGATTTAATTATTGTTTCTTGAAGGGTTTTCATTGTCATCTTTTTAGGATTCTCTTTTTTAGCGGTATCCTTATCTGCATTGTCCAAATCTTCATCTTGATTAGAAGCGTTTGGATCTTCGGCTTCATTCATAATATCATCGTTCGTAGCTGATGCGTTTATGAGATTTATAATTTGATCATCACTCAATTTGAGTTTCTTGATCAGAATTTTTAGTTCTTTCTTCATCTTTTATCACTTTTATTTCTTTTTGCTCTTCTAATTCATTATCGTAATAATCGTATAAATCTGGGAGTGTTTCATCCCATTGTTCAGTGAAAATCTCGCTTAATCCAGGTAAAAAATGTTGTAACACATATTCTTTCTTACGAGCAATCTTAATCTCATCAATTGTTGCTCCAGTATCACCTAAGCCACCAGTCATCTTCTCTCCTTTATAATATAAAAGAGGTAATCGTGTTACAGCAGAGAAATATCCAATTAATTCATTTAAGGCTGTAGATGCTTTATCAACAGCACCATTCTCTATTGCTTTAATATCTTCTAATGTAGTAGCTTTCGCACCTATTGCTTTAGATACACCCACATAACTCATTTGATTCACTAAATCTGTTCTTTGTTTAGGTGTAATTGATTCCCCATATTGTAAAAGGTAAAAATAAGGAGTTGTAGCCCCAAAAGTTAAAGTATCTAATATCTGACGACATTGAATACTTATACCTAGTATAGCTAACCCAACATCAGCTAATGCAAAGGCAGAGAGACTAGGTTGATTCGGTAATACACGACCATTGCCCTTTTCCCAGATAAATAGATAACATTTTCCTACTATTTCGTTATTTTCATTGACACGATCATCAAAATATACAGAGTCATTCCAGTTGTTGCCAAGGTCATCTATCCATTTGACTTCCATACCTACACGCTCTAGTTTTTTAGTAGTATCATTCATTTCTGTAATCCACTTCGTCCATTCTAAAGAGCTAAATACTTTTACTTCATTTTTATAAAATTGTACTCCAGACCACCCAAAGGTGCGGGTACTCCAAAAAATCTTGGTTATAACATCTTTATGTTCTCTGAATTCTTTTATGTCATCAACAATCTCTTGGTTTAATTTCTCTACATATGCAGATAATAACCAATCATCTCTCACTTGAATAGAAATAGATGTATGGTCATTAGTCTTTACATATAAAGGATAAAGTAATGGGTTTTTCCATGTAACTGTAGGATATAAATCACTTGAAGGTGTCGTTCCCATGCATTAGTATACACAATCCTTTAATATAAACCTTTGCCTTTACCTTTTATATTGCATCATCTGTAATACATCATCAAATTGCCTTTGGGAAGGGGAAACATGTTGTGGATTAGCAATATCTAGCATACTACCCCCCGCATGTAACATATGCATGACAGCATCAATTCCATGTTGATTATTCTTCTTTAAGAGTTCAACCTTTAAGGATTTAGGGTCACAAATAGCTTCTCGTAAGTTTTTAATCACCCATTTACAACTTGGATGTACCACGAGCATAGAGTTTTGCATAGTTACCAGTCTTCTACCCTTCTGAGTCTTATCCCATGCTTGATATAAACATCTCGCTTCTATTTCTAGTAAATGTTGAGCAAAGCCAGCATTAAATCCATCTCTTTTAGGCATACCTTCTACTTCATAGGAGATATAGGCATTCATAGCAAAGTAATCAGCAATAGATTGAGTTGTATCAAATCTAGTTTCTTTTAAGATGTATACTATCTTATTTTCTTCATCCCAATGCCCTTCAACCATAATATGACCTGTTTTAGCACCATTAAAATCTAATCCACCATGAGTAATTTCTTTCATTACTATAGGCCAATTAGGGTCAACTCCCATAATAGCCCAATTGCGTGGGAAAAAGAATAAACCACCTTTAGGTACTAATTCACAATTGAATTCTTCTGCAATAAATGAGTTATTAGCAAAGTGTTTTCTACGCTCCTTCTCAATAGTCTCCTTAGATAACCATGGGCAATCAGTCCAAGGCATTCTATGCACTAATAAAGGATCTTCGTCTTCTAAAAACTCCATATCTTGTGCAAATACAGATCCATATTGTGCTGTTGAAGCATGTAAATGTCGTTTTCCTTCTACACAGCCTTCTACAATGAATAATCGTGTAGATTGTAAATATTCATAGATTATCTTATCTAAATCAGTTTTTCCCCACTCATCTTCATATAAGACTGAGCATCCATACCCATCACTATTACTATGAGATGTACAGCCACTCCATATTGTTTCAGAAGCAATAATAGAGATTTCATGTGATTGATTATTAATCTTCGTGACAAAGGGATTTAATCGCATCCATATATGATACATCTTTAATTGATCTGTATGTGGTGTCCGATGTACTACTTTACCAGGATAAGCATCACCAAAGTTCAATATACTCCAAAAGACTTCTAACACAGTCATCATAATCGTCTTACCACCACGACGAGTTCTCCATATAGCACATTCTGGTTTAGTCACTGCTAATTTATAGGCTTCTATTTGCTTAGCACTACTTGTAGTAAGTTGTTTATCTGCCGTTTGTCGTAAGAAGGTGTAATATAAGGTAAACATTTTCCATAAGACTGTAGGATTATAAGGATCAGCGGCATTAGCATATTCTTGTCTAAGCCATATTACAAACTCTTCTGTAATATCTTGTAAATCCTCATGCATTAAATCACCGCTTCCATTGTATTAAAGTTGACAGTATTACCTTTCTTTTGGGTTTTAACATGCTGCTTCTTCTCCCATATCTTTAACATTTGAGGGAGTAATTTCAATTTCGTATCTTCACTCTGCGTTTCATTATACATCTTCACTAATATGCCCGTTATGCTATCAGTATTTAATTCTGTTAAGAGTGATGCTTCTATTTTATTCTTATGGAGTCTATAAGTCTTATCTGTAATCTTAAGTTCAGACATTATTGTTTTAGGATCAAGTTTTTCTATGATTAACATCCTATAAAAGTCATCCTTATCCTCCCGTGAAAGTCGTGCCATAGTAAGATCTAAGTAATGCTCCCTTATAAAACTTTAGATTACTTATTCAATCAATTTCTCTTATCTAAAAAAAAGAGGGATGTTGTTTTTCAAAGGGGAATACGCTGAAATGATGTTTATATTGTTCTCAGAAATTCTTCTACTATTTCTAATCTTTCTTTACATGCAATTATAGAAATCTCATACTCTGAAATAGTCGTCTCTAATCTAGATTTTAAATGATTAGCTTCTCCATGTGTCCCAATAAAGTTATACATGTAATAACAAATGAGGAGTGATTAATAAATTGTGTGATTTTATCTTTTCATATAAGAAGTTGATTTCAAAGGCCTTATGATGGTTTAATTGAAGATGACTTTTTGAAAAAAGGTGTATGAAAAGCCAAAAGTAGGGAAGCGTGTTCTGAGAGTCTGTAGGCATTTTGTACAAGCTTTGCTACTTTTCACTTCCTAAGTATACCCCTAAATAATCTATCTCTGAGAGAAAGAGGTAGAGAAGAATAGAATTGAGATGACAATAATGTCACAATTTTACTGTCTCATACTCATGTTTTCCCTTCCAAAAACAACTTAGTAAAAATAGAAACACTTAAATACTATCGTAGTTTATTATTAGATAAGGAGTT
>CAZMOX010000104.1:0-8720 GCA_964567895.1 uncultured Spirochaetales bacterium
CTACACAGGTGCGTTCTATGTTCATGCCATGGCCTTTGATGCAAATGGAGAAATTGTTTTTCAGGGGAACTCTACAGCAATCACTGAGTTCGGCGAAACTGCATTAACTATTACTACAGGTGCAGGTTATTTTGTAGGAGACCGCGGCTCCGGCGGCGGTTGGATATTCTATAAAAAAGATTCCTTTGATAATGACGGCACAATGGGGAAGGACTGGCGTTATCTAGAAGCTGCTGCAGAAGATTTCTCACTCGCTTGGATTAGTGCAACAGATAACTCTGACCCTCTTGTCAACGATCGGGCTAAAATAAACACCGGCACTCATAAAATAGCTAATGGAAAAGTGAAAAAGGATGATGAAACTGAAGAAGTTGATATTGACGAATATGACTGGAATTGGGGGCCTGCCGGCGATTACAGTACAAGTATAGATGAAACGGATGGGTGGATAAATACTGAAATACTTGCTGCTGACGCTATTACCTCAGCTACTCCAAAAGTAAAGACTGCTCCAGGAAGAAAAGTTCATACTTATGCTGGCTCAGAGCCTCCTAATACAAGAAGAGACTTGAGCAAAAATCTTAGAAATACTGCTATTAATGGCTACTCGGATTGGTTTGTACCTTCAAAAGCTGAATTACTAAGGATATTTTCATACCTTGTTTCAGGTTCTACTATTGAACGGAATTTTGCTAACACTAAATATTGGAGTTCGTCTGAAATAGCGGGATCTTACAATGCCTGGGCAATAGATTTTGAACAAGATGCCTACGAAACGGAACTTCCACAAGATCGCTCAGCAGTCTCTCATGTCCGCCCTGTCAGAGCTTTCTAATTCAGCCCTAATATATGGAACTTGAAACAATAACACACCTTGCGGCAGGTGAACGGGGAATCCCCGGCAACCTGCCGTTGGTTACTTTAGATAAAAAGACACTGGATGTCAAAAAACTCATCTCTTTAGCCCATGAACACAAACTCACCAATGCTCTTTTTTCATCAATGAAAGGCGTATCAGTAACAAAAAATCTGAACCTGACTCCTGAAAACCACAAGATATTTGAAACCTACAAAATAAAAGCTCTTCTGGAAAAAACATCCAGAACCTTCATGGTGAAAGAGGCTCTTAACATCTGCAACACCTTAAACACCTCTGATATACCTGCACTCATCATAAAAGGACCCATATTATCACTGCAGCTATACGGATCTCCTGTCGTGCGGGAATATACCGACATCGATATTGTTGTACATTCACAGGATTTTTTAAAAATAGATAAAGTTATGCATACATTAGGGTATGGTGCTGATCCTGAAAGCCAGATTAAGCAATTTAATCACCTTGAAAATACGCTTTCCCATGTCCAGAGAGCCTATATCCAGAAACCGCATCACATAGTCTATAAAAATCCAACTCATCCCTATCGTATAGAAATACATAACAAATTATTTATTGACAGCAGTTTTAGTGAAGAATATAAACTGAAAAACATTTTTTCCCGAACTGAACCCCTACACTATAACGATAGTGCCTATACCGCTATCAACAAAACAGATCACCTGCTCTTTATGATAGCCCATGGCACAAAACATGCGTGGTCTCAACTACACTGGGTACTGGATGCAGCAGCAATGCTAGCCTCTGATGACACAGCACTGCATAAAGAGATTATTAACGGCTGTGTACGATTGCATCTGGAGAAACATCTGGTACTTACGGTAATGCTAGTAACCGAATTACTGCCGATTCCTATCCCATCAGCCTATCAGGAACTTATAGAAAAGCATCAAAAGTACTTGAAAAAACAGAAAGCTATTGCGCTGAAAATGCTTAGATCTCCCAATACTATCCGGCCATCCATACTGCATACCTTGCACTTTGCATGGAACTACGCAGCGCCTCTGGCACTTACCTTTAAGGAAAAATTACATATCATCCTGAACCCCTTTAAGGCAAGTCCTGCTGATATTGAGCAATTAAAGCTGCCAGGATGGCTTGCTCCGCTTCATCTGGTGGTAAGGCCGTTTTTTGTTCTTTCGCGAAGGACGAGAAAACGGGAGACAGTGAGTCCGGACAAGGGTATCATGTCTGGACCAGATTACTGGTCTTGGCAGTTGCGCTGCAACTGCGGGAGACGGGAAGAGAGAAAGGAAGGAGGAGATAGATAATGGCAAAACTGAATATTAATAAAGTACTTCTACATATGAACAAACGGGGACTCTTTTCCGGCCTCCTGCTTTTCCTTTTTCTGTCTCTGGTCACGACCTCCTGTGGTCTCATACCTATTCCTCCTATACTGGCGACCGGAACTGGTACCATGCTTGTGCAGAACGGAAAATATCTCTATAAAATCGGCGGCTTTGCCAGTGACGACATTTCCAGAGGAGGCATCACCAGTGGAGGAAAGGTACAGAATACCGTATATATGGCAACTACGACGCTTAATCTTGATGGAAGAATACCAGATGAAAGCATACATATCAGTTCCTGGAGCGAGGCTCTGCCTCTTCCCGAAGGAAGAGCATTCGGCGCAGCCTTCTCAATCGGCCAGTACCTCTATGTAATCGGCGGAGAAGATGAGAGCGGACCGGTAGATACCATCTATATCGCAAAAGTTGATATTACCGACGGCTCTCTCGGATTTTTCCATACTTATTATTCAGATTATTCAGATTATTCAGATGGCGAAAAACTCGAAGGACCATCCTACTGGGTTACTCATACCACTAAACTGCCCCAGCCTCGGTCTCACATGGGATGGAACATCTCTGATGGAAGAATCTTTCTTGTCGGAGGAACCGGATCTGCTGGTGAATTGGACACTATTATCCATGCACGAATCCAGGTAGAACGATCGGGAAAAACCGGCATCTGGTATGAGAGCCCGGTAACCCTCCCCCAACCTAGAACTGATATATCGGTCGGTCTCCTAAATGATCGACTCTATATACTCGGTGGAAAGACAGCCAACTCACTAAAAGACCTGGTATTTTCCTATGCATTGAACCCCTACGGACTACTCTCCGATTACCGAACAGAACCAAAACTACCCGCACCCCGCGGGCGTCTGCAGGTAATAAGCGATGGAGAGAGACTGGTGGCTGGAAGTGCCAGATTACTGGCAGGAAGTGCCAGATTACTGGCAGGAAGCGGCTATAATTTTGAAGGCGAACAATCCGACCACTACTGGGCACTTGATCTGTCTCATGATTTGTCTCTTCCCGCGACCGGCTGGAGTACGCTGGCAGAAAAATCAACATCTGCCGCCCTATCCCATGCTCGAATAGCCGGAAATATCCTGCTGATAGGAGATGAGATCTCAATATCAATCCTTAACCTCAACCTTGCTCCCATGGCACCGGAGATTATACCCGGATCAGGCTATATACGAAAAAAAGGAACTACTACTTCACTCTGGACAGAACCGGGAAATACCGTACGATATCGGATAGATCCTCCTGAAATTGGTGCACCGACATCATCGGATACCGCATGGGATCCGGCAAATCCCTATCCCGTTGAAACCGATTATGCTACCACGGTTACGTTTCAGGCTTTCTCTGAATCAGATAGTTCTCCGGCAGTAACCATGAACTACTACCCGCTGTTATTGCCCTCATTCTTTTCAGATACCATTCTTATAAACAACACCGAAACTGCCAGCTATACAATCCTCTCATTTACCGACACCCTGCTTAATGGAACAGTAAATCAGCTGGAAGAGGCTCTCTACCGTATACCGGTTTACAGAACGTATACCGTAGTAATTGACTGGCAGGACAGTACCAGTGATCGTAGCACCTATACATCACAAGCAGATTTCACGCTGCTCGAAGAGGACTACTTTACCGAAGTGCTGGATACTAACGGCGTACCCGTTGCCAGTAAACCCATATTATATTCTGCCCGAAGCGGATCAGGTTACGGAAATCCTGTCACTGTCATACTGCATCCCGGGATCTACTATCTCCATATTACCGATACAGGCACCGAAACCGGCAGTACTGCCGGCGGAACCGTAGGATTCTCGATTATGACGAGCGGCGGATCCAGATGATGTATACCCGATGATCTATAACCAGATGATCTATACCTATAAGGCCTATGCTAAAACCATTTACTCAGAGATTCCTCTGCCCCTGGAGCCGGTACCCGCAGTAAACTCTGCACCAGCAGTAGACGCTCCTTCGGATCTCCTTTTAAAGAAAGATACCATCACCCTGAAAAGGGGCGAAATAGATACGAATATCACCTATAGCCACAAAATTGAGGATTCTGGTATTAAATATTCAGTTACTCCTGACCACATAATTGTTGCTGTTGAAAAAGTCGCTGTGTATAAAATAGTACATTCTACCGAAGTATATCCTGCCGAAGTAATCTTTGATTCAAGCTCCTACCCGGAAAGCAGTGAGAAACATATTGGACTTCTCTTCCTGCACCTTATCCTCCAATTTCTGATAACCGGAACCGGAACCGCAAACCAACACACTCACACTCACAATCAGTTCCTTTTTCACGGCAGTGCAGTATCTCTGCCGGATAATGCCGGGGCACTGGTCCTTATCGGAGAGAAAGGGGCCGGGAAATCGACTCTAGCTGCCGCTCTCTCTTTATCAGGATGCAGTCTGCTGTGTGATGATATAGTACCGATTGTAACCGGGCCTGCAGTAATGCCGGGAGTAGCTCGGGCAAAACTGCTGCCGGATGCCTATCAACGCCTCTGCGGAGACCCGGAAACAGCCGGAGAACAGTTTGACGGAATAAGTAAATACTATACCGATCTGCCTCAGGCTCATTCTGAAACCGCACTCCCGCTCACCGCAATTATCTATCTTGAACAGAAAGCAGTTACTTCTGTAGCTATTTCACCTTTGCACGGTGTCAGGAAATTCCAAAAAATGATTAAGCAGGTTATCAGGATTGACGGTATGGATACGGCTGAAGTATTATTTGAGACCGTGACTGCAAATTGCCGGGATATACCTGTTTATCGGGTTGTTTTTCCCTTAAATGCCAACCCACGAATTGTGGGGGTGGGAATTATGGAGCATGTAGAGGGGAAACAGGAGACGGTGAGCCCGGGCCAGGTTACTGGCCTTGGCAGTTGCTTTGCAACTGCTGATACCGAAAATCGAGAAAGACCACTAAGAAATAAAAGGAACAACTATGCTTAAATTTCCCGAAACCGTAATACAAAGTACCGTAGACGATGAGATGGTCCTTATGGACACAAAAAACGGTGAATACTACGGCCTGAACAAAACCGGCACCGTGCTGCTTGATACACTCCTTGAAACCCAGAGTACTGCTGCTGCAATTGCGAAGGCTGTAGAGCTGTTTGATGCGCCTGAGGAGGTTGTAGCGGGGGATCTGGAACAACTGGTTGATACTCTGTTTGAGAAAAAATTGCTTGTTGAAAAATAGGAAAGAGGGAAAAACGGAAACCGTGAACCCGGACGAGAGTACCGGTAAGATTACTTACCTTGGCAGTTGCTAGGGCAACTGCGGGGCGAGAGTATCACGTCTGGTTGAGAGTATCAATAATTGAACAATTTTATTTATTTTTGTCAAGTATTCTGCTTGTTTTACTTGACTTACTCTCGATTGGATATTAAACTATATACTATTGGTAAACTAAAATGAAAACAGCAAAAAAAATAACAAAAAAAATAGATCTCATGCAAACTGGAACTATATTTAAGTATCAACAATTGAATATAACACCCAGTGAATATAGCGCTGCAACGAAAGCAATTGAGCGGCTTATCACAAAAGGAATCGTAAAAAGAGTTTCTACCGGATTATTTTATAAACCAATTATAACGGTATTTGGAGAATTACGGCCACGAGAAGCAGAACTTATAAAATCTTACTTATTTGAGAAAAATAATAGAATTGCATACATTACAGGAACAGCCCTTTATAATCGTATGGGCCTAACCACTCAGGTTCCTAACACTATAAAATTAGCATGTAGAAGCAAGCGAATTAGCATCAATACAGAAAATGTTCAGGCAAAACCGGTGAAAAGCTATATAGATGTAACAAATGATAATTATTATCTACTTGAAATCCTGGATGCACTTAAAGACTTTACTAAAATTCCCGATCTGGACAAAAATGCAGCGATAAAATACCTATTGAACAAACTGACAAAACTGACTGAAAAAGACAAATCAAGGATTATCAAATTTTCACTATTTTATCCACCACGCACACGTGCTTTTCTTGGTGCGCTATTTGATAAAAAAAATCACAAGCAGTCTGTAACAATCTGCAAACAAAGCTTAAACCCGCTATCAATGTATAAATTGGGAATTAAAGAAGATATTTTATCAACTGCACCAAATTGGAATATATTATGAAACTTCATAAGAACAGAGACCTCTTTGAAGAAGCTATACTGGCTACATCACAATCATTAGGGATTCCTGAAATATACATCGAAAAAGATTATTGGGTATCATTAGCTTTATATGAGATATTTCATTCAAACATGGCTTCAGATGCAGTATTTAAAGGAGGTACAGCCCTTTCAAAATGTCACAAGCTCATAGAAAGATTTTCAGAAGATATTGATATTGTTGTAATAAGAAACAAAGGAGAAAGCGATAGTCAATTAACGAAGAAAATACGTAAAATAAGCAAAATAGTCGAAGCTGTTTTACCCGAGATTACTGTTGTTGGACTAACAAATAAAAAAGGGAATATCAGAAAAACTGTTCATCAATATAGCAAAATCTACAAAGGTTCTTTCGGACAAATACAAGAAAATATAATTTTAGAAACCTCATGGTTGGGAAATTTTGAACCATATACCACTGAAAAAGTGAGTTGCTATGTGGCAATCATGATGCAAAACACCGGAAATAACAGTTTAATAGAAGAATACGATTTACACTCCTTTCCGGTACAGGTTTTGAGCAAAGAAAGAACATTATGTGAAAAAATAATGAGTTTGGTTCGTTTTTCTCTACAAGGCGATCCCTATGGTGATCTTGCAAGTAAAATACGCCACATTTATGATATCCATATGTTGTTAAAAGATGCTGAAGTAGCAGTTTTCTTTGAAAGCATTCAGTTCAACCAAATGCTGATAATGGTGGGAAAAGATGATATCATAAGCTACAAAAGCAATAATAAATGGCTTTCTGCACATCCTGTTAAAGCTATAATTTTTAACCAACCAGTTAATACATGGAATAAAATAAAAACAACTTACCGAACTCTTTTTAAAGAATTGGTTTTTGGGGAACTTCCGGCAGAAGCTGATATTCTTAATACATTAATAAGAGTAGCAGACCGACTTAAAACTATTGAATGGAACATCCTTACTGATTTAGAAACTTAAAAGACAGCAGGGCTAGCCTTCGGCTGGCTCGGCTGACCCTGTTTCCCGTTTTCTGTCTCCTCCAGACTCCAGCCGCAGGCTGAAGGCTGTCCTGCGTAAGGGATAATAGGGGCGCGAAGCGGTCTCTTTTCGCAGAAAAGAGACGGAACCCCCGAATAGCCCGACCCTATGCAAGGGGACGACAGACAGGTCGTACCCTTGCATAGGGGGACGCCCTGATTATTTGTATTTGGAAATAGGGTCAGACCCCTTTTCTAGTACGTACTCTTTATCAGGTAAGATACCAAGCTGTTCTGGTGTAGTCTTGGTAAAGGAGAGAAGATATTCTAATTTCTCACGGGTAATCAGTTTTCTTTCAAATGCATCCATTGCTTTATCAAGGAGATTATCCAGAGAAATTTTATTCTCTCTTTCGGAGAGTTCTAACCCTAACCTTCTACGCCAAATCGTGATTTGGTCTTCAGAAATTTCCATAAAAAAATAAAATTGTTTTTTCCCCAGTTTTCCAATCTCAAATAGCCGTTTTACCATTGTTTTATAGGGAACAAGAAAAATATGGGAAAGTTTCAACACTTCCTTTATGCCAATATTTCCACTTGTGAGAGAATACGTATCCATTTCCTGTAGAAGAAGAATCTCTGGAACCAGAAACTCCGCAGCAAAACGATTTGCTTTAAGTTCATTTTGCGTAATAGTAATATCATCTGTCTCTTCCAGACAAGAAGAGAGTATTAACTCTTCCCCATGATTATACCAAAGATGGTACAATTCATGAGCTGCAACAAAGATTTGCTTATCATAGGGAATAGATGTATTTATACATATAAATGTATGACCATTCTTATTCTCAAGAAATCCCCACACATCATCATCGTTAAGTGGATAATAAAGTACGCGACTGTTCCTTTCAAGAATATAAAATATATACTCTCCGAGAACATCGTTTAACTTATTATATTCTGTAAGCTTTTGGTGCACACAAACTCTTATTTCATCCACAATCTTTTTGCTTAAAAAACTTGAGCTCTTTTTATCAGGCATCAGAAAATCTCTCCAATAATATAAGTTCACCTATCACTTCTTCCAGCTTGAGTATTTTTTCCTTTGTACTTTCACGGGAAATCTGTCCCATAAAACTATATACAGGAGTAATTTCAGCCACCTCGGAAACTTGTACTAATGTATCAACAGATACCCCTAGAACATTTGCAATTTTACTTATTTCAACAACATTGATAGCCTTATTACCTGAAACAATCTTACTCATCACCTGTTTTGATATCTTTAGCTTGTCCGCAAGAAATTGTTGGGACAGTTTTTTATCTTCCAAAATTTGCAGGATATTGTTTCCGACTTGTTTGAACA
>CAZMOX010000105.1:0-8669 GCA_964567895.1 uncultured Spirochaetales bacterium
TGGGAACGGTATTGCAGATGAGATCCCGCTGATTGGAGCTACAAATGGCTGGAACCAGCAGCCGGATGGATTTATCATGAATTCATTTGTTTTCTATAACAGAAATAATCCATATGCGATAGAAAATGGTTCAGTAGTTGCTCCCTTTATAACCGAAGAGTGGAAAAATGGATTACGCTACATGAACAAACTGATTGAAGAAGGCCTTCTTGATCCAACCAGTTTCACTCAGGATAGAAATCAGCTGAAGCAGCTGGTTGAAGAGGAAACCATGAAAGTCGGTGGTGTTACATCAGGTGGTTTCCATGTATTTACCAATGTTAACAATGACAGAAAGATGAACTACGCAATCGTTGCTCCGCTAGAAGGACCTACAGAAATCAAAAGAGCATGGTACAATCCCTACTGGAGTATCTCTACAGGAGCATTCGTTATTACCAATGCGTGTGAAAATCCTGAAGTTGCCTATAAATGGGCCGACCACTTTTACAGCCTGGAAACAACCCTTAGGGGAAGATTTGGTGTTCCGGGGGTAGATTATATCGATCCTGAACTAGGTGATGTGGGAAGTTTAGGCCAGCCGGCAGTTATTAAACCTATCCTTCGATGGGGAAGTGTCCAGAATTCACATTGGCAGTTCAGACAACCGGGATTCCTACCAAAAGTGTATGCTGCAGGCCAGGCTGTGGATCCCAACGATCCCTACCCAATGCAGGCAATTCTTGACCAGGGATCAACTGATCTCTATGAACCATATGCTGATGCATCTGTATTCCTTCCCCCTCTCCAGTTCACCACTGACGAGGCTGAAATTGTGGCAGATATCGGATCAACTATCATGACCTATGTACGGGAAAGTCTTGCACGATTCGCTGTTGGAGAATTAGATATTGATAAAGATTGGGACAAATACATTGCGGAATTTAAAGTAATGGATCTGGATCAGTTACTTGATATTTACCAAACGGTTTATGAACGACAGTGGAAATAAGGTCTTTCTGTAAAGCAGTTTTTAGTATATGAAATTTTTTATATTATTGTTGCAGTCGGCCAATGAGCCGGCTGCAATTTTCCAATTACCAGCAAGACCAGGAGATTGCAATGACTAAAAAACCTAACATTCTATTGATAACCACTGATACTCAGCGCTGGGACACTTTGAAGTGCATGGGAAATCCGCATGCCATCTCTCCAAACCTGGATAGACTTGCATCTGAAGGAGTACTTTATACTCAGGCTCACTCATCATCCCCCGTCTGCATGCCTACCCGCAGCTCACTGATATCAGGATTACATACGCCAGTTCACGGCTGTATAGAAAACGGAGTAACCCGGCGTCTGGATATCCCGATAATGACAGACTATCTTGAAATTGAAGGATATACCAATATCATGGTGGGAAAGACCCATTTTGGGCCAATCCCGAAATCTTTTCATGTTCAAAAAATTATAGAGGGAGAAAAGGGGCACGACAGCAATGATTTTTATGCAGAGCATATCAGAGCTCTGGGGTACTCCCGCTCAAGTGCACATCCAAACCCGATCCCGGATGATCAATTTATTGACGCATTTCTTGTTGATACTACAATTTCTGAGATTGAAAAAGTACAAGATACTGATAATCCATTTTTTGCCTTCTGCTCTCTTCTTAGCCCTCACGGCCCCATTGATCCTCCGTCCCCCTGGGATAAGTTGTATGACAACATCCCCCTGCCTGAGATTAATTATCAGGAAGGTGAAATTGAAAAACATCCAACTCACTTGCGCCGTCTGATCGGCACTCTTTCACAAAAGCATGAAAACGATGAATTGTATCAGGAATTCAACTATCTCTCAGCAGATGCCAAATATAGCAATCTCTCTGAAGCAAAAGGGAATACAATCGAGGGACAGAGCCGTGAGGAGATCGACGCATTCAGGCGGCTCTATTATGGACTGGCTGCATATTGTGATCACCAAATTGGCCGACTTATCACCTATCTCGACCAATCAGGGCTCAGAGAAAACACGTTAGTAATCTTCTCATCAGATCATGGACAGCAGTTTTTCGATCATGGGTTTAATGATAAGCACAACTGGTATGACAGCTCCTGGCATATTCCCTTCATCATAAGTATGCCGGGTACCCTACCGCAGGGGACACAGGAAGACTTTGCCATTTGGAATGATATTCCGACAACCATTCTTGCGGCAGCAGGAAGCGGATGTGATTCAATGCAGGGGTTTGATCTTTTTACACCGTTGAAATCGAGTATAAAAACACCCCGCTGCTGTGCAGTAGGAACGCTCTATACCTCTTTTGCTCTGGTAACTGAACGCTGGAAAATGGAATACTATACAGAGGAATCAACTGGCCGGTTATTTGACAGATTGCATGACCCGGAAGAACAGATAGACCTCTATGAAGCAGATAGCTGCAGGAACCTCAGAGATGAGTTGCTGACGGCCCTTTTAAGTTGGAGAAGTGAGTTGATGGATATTAATTTTCTCATCAGCAACACAAACGGAGGTGGCCCGGTTGCCCGAAGAATGGCTCTTCACACAAAGACACTAAAAGGAACCGATGCTGAAGTACGACTCAATAGTAAAGTCTCTAAAATCATCCTGAAGTATCAGAATATCTGAGGATAGACATATGAGTAAAAAACCTAATATCGTTATAATTATGACAGATCAGCAGCAGGCACGGGCAGCAAAAAGAGAGGGTTTCACACTTGATACCAGTCCCTTCATTGACAGCTGTGCAAGGGAGGGAACTTGGTTTGATAAAGCCTACACTCCTGCCCCCCTCTGCGCCCCTGCACGTATAAGCATGCTGACCGGCAGATATACCAATGCACATGGTGTTCGGGCAAACCCCGCTTTTGCGCAGGCTTCATTCGATAAAGACCTTATTGATGTTCTGAAAGAAGCCGGTTATAAGACCGCTATGATCGGGAAGAACCACTCTCACCTCACAAAGGATCGTCTTGATCACTGGTTTAGCATGGGCCATCCCGGCGGATATAATAATCATGACATTGCGTGGTCGGATGAAGAAAAGGCCTTTGATCAGTGGATATTTGATTTGAGCCATGGAGTGGCGGAGGAGGCTGCTCCCTTCCCACTGGCTTGTCAAGGATCCTACAGAATGGTATCAGATGCTGAAAAATGGATATCGGAAGCAGATAAGGATAAGTCGGATAAGCAGGATAAGCCGTTTTTCCTATGGCTCTCTTTTGCCGAACCGCACAATCCCTACCAAGTTCCGGAACCCTATTTCTCCCTCTTCCCGATAAAGGATAATCCACCTGTCTACGGAGCAGAACAATCACCTGCTGAAAAAGGATTTAAGTGGGATTTCCTCTATCAACTGGAGCATCGGGCTATGCCGCGGTATGACGAACTGCTTCCACGGATGCGCTCTAACTATTATGGTATGATTCGGCTGATTGACGATCAGATCGAACGATTCACAAAAGTTCTAAAAGAGAAAGATCTGTATGAAGATACCATCTTTTTCTTTGTCTCTGATCATGGTGATTTTGCCGGCGATTATGGTTTCATGCGTAAGGGGCCGGAAATGCCTGAATCTTTGATGAGAATACCTTTCGCTGTCTGGGGTTCGGGAATACAAACATGTGGGGCACCGCATAAGGCTCATGTGAATCTGGTTGATATCATGCCCACTCTCTGTGACATGCTGGACATCTCCATTCCTGCAGGAGTTCAGGGAAAAAGCCTGAGACCTATCCTCAGTGGAGAGCCCTACCCGGAAGAAGAGTTTTCCTGCGCGTATGCGGAACAGGGTATCGGCGGACTTGACTATAATTGGAATGATAATCCTGATTTTGAAAAACACTCCCCCTACAACATCACCTTTGACTGTCTCAATCAATATTCACAATGCGGTACAATGAGAATGGTACGTAAAGATGATTGGAAACTGGTCTTTGATATGCAGGGAAATGGATGGATGTATAATCTGCATGAAGATCCCGCAGAACTCTGTAATCTCTATAATCTACCGGAATTTTCTGAAACCCAGAATAATCTCCTGCAGGAATTGCTCAAACAAACCCTGCGGGCTCAGGACTCCCTCCCTTTGGGCGGTAATAAGTATGAACTGAAGAGGCATCCAAAAAACTATTGGAGTGAAACATGATAACTATTTCCAAACAATCAATTGGAACATTCAACGATAACTGGAAAAAATGTATAGGAACAGGACATATGGGTCTGGCTTTACAGAATGAGTATCTTGAACATCTGGAGATGATCCAGGATGCTATCGGTTTTGAGTTCATACGTGGACATGGTATTTTGAGCGATCATATGGGGTTGTATCGTGAGAGACTCCCATTCTGCAAAGGAGATCGGGAATTCCCTGAACCTTTCCTGAATTTCACCTATATTGACCGTGTCTTTGACTCCTATCTGGATCGTGGTATAAAACCATTTATTGAATTGGGATTCATGCCCAATCACCTGGCATCAGGATCTCAGACACAATTCTACTGGAAAGGGAATGTCACTCCTCCCAAAGATTATGCAAAATGGTCAAAGATGATAACCGGACTGATCAAGCATCTTCTTTCCCGGTATGGAAAGGAGGCGTTGCTGGATTGGCCGGTGGAAGTCTGGAACGAACCGAATCTTCCGCAATTCTGGCAGAATGCAGATCAGGCAGAATATTTTCGACTCTACAGGGAGACAGTCAGAGCAGTGAAAGAGGTTGATAGTGATATTCAAGTCGGTGGTCCGGCTACTGCTCCTGGCGGCGGTGAATGGGTACGCGCTTTCCTGGAGTATTGCTCAGATCAGAAAATTCCTCTCGATTTTGCTGCCCATCACGTCTATGCTTCAAAGGTGCTAGATCTGGGTCCTCACCTTGGTTATCATGATCTTCGTCCTATTGAACATCTTGCTGAACAATTTAGTTCAATCCGGGAAATTATGGATAGTTCACCCTACTCCAGCCTGCCTCTGCATATTACTGAATACAACTCATCGTACAATCCGCTTGCACCGGTTCATGACACTCCGCTGAATGCCGCATATATAGCACATGTTCTTGCTCATGGCGGCGACTTTGCCGATTCATTCTCTTATTGGACATTTTCAGATGTCTTCGAGGAGCTTGATATACCAAAATCAATTTTCCATGGCGGGTTCGGACTTATTGCACTCGGAGGGATACCCAAACCGACTTTTCATACTTTTGCATTCTTTGCAGAACTCGGGAAAGAACTTCTCTACCGGGATGCTCAGATGATTGTAACGAGAAATGATAAGAAAGAGATTGTCTTGATTGCCTGGAATGCTGTTCTGGATGATTCAGCAGAGAGCAAAAAGAATTTCTCATTACGTATTCCTACTGAGGGGAATGAGGTCTCGGTGATTCGAAAACAGGTCAATGAAAACTATGCAAATCCCTGGGGGCTGTGGAAAGATATGGGACGTCCCCGATTTCCTGACCGACAGCAGGTTCGGCTCCTGCGCGATGCCTCATCACCCTTTATCAGTTCATCGGTTCGAAATCCTGAAAATGATATACTGGATTTACCGTTCACTCTTGATAAAAATGAAGTAACTTTGATCAGGATTGCTGACCGAAAGGATGAAAGTGAGACCTATTGGGGATTGGATGATGCTAAAATACCTGGTTATTGAATAGTTGTTATTAATCTTTTATATTACAAAGGGTTACAATCATCCAAAAATTTCTGACAAACAGCAAAGGAGACACACATGGCTGATACTGCAAATAGACCGAATATTATTTTAATAAACTGTGACGATCTGGGATATGGTGATCCCGGATGTTATGGATCAAAGATCAATAAAACTCCCTATATAGACCAGCTGGCATCAGAGGGGGTACGTTTTACAGACTTCTATATGGCATCCTCTATCTGCTCTCCTTCACGGGGAGCAATGATGACAGGCTGTTATCCCAAACGTATAGATTTTAGCGAGTTCTTTGATAGAGTCGTGCTTTTTCCCGGCGACGGAAAGGGTTTGAACCCGGATGAAAAGAGTATTGCATCAGTGCTGAAGGATGCAGGATATGTGACAAAGCTTGTAGGAAAATGGCACTGCGGAGATCAGGCGGAATTTCTCCCGACTCAGCATGGTTTTGATGAATACTATGGACTGCCCTATAGTAATGATATGGGAAGACAGATTAATGCGAAAAAGGAGTGGCCCCCGCTGCCGCTTATGCTCAACGAAGAGGTGCTTGAAGAGCAGCCGGATCAAAGTTCGATAACAGAGCGGTATCTCGACCAGTCTATTCAGTTTGTACGTAAGAACAAAGATAATCCTTTCTTCCTCTATCTCGCCCACATGTACGTTCACCTCCCTCACTATCCTCTGCAGAGATTTGCTGATGAAAACCCTGACCCCTACGCTGCCTGTGTCGCCTCTATTGATTGGGTTACGGGTGTCCTGATGAACGAATTAAGTAAACTCGGTCTAGAAGAGAATACTTTGGTTATTTTTACCTCAGACAATGGTTCAAGAAATGATTACGGACCCAGCAATGGTGAGCTGAGAGGGACAAAGGCAACGAGCTGGGAGGGTGGATTCCGTGTTCCCTGCATCATGCGCTGGCCTGCAGAAATTCCCTCTGGAGTTGTTTCCGATGGGATTTGCACCTCTATGGATTTCTTACCTACACTTGCCGCAATTGCAGGAGGCAAAGTTCCTGATGACAGGATAATTGATGGTATTGATCTATCAGACCACCTCACAGGAGCTAAGAGCACAACGGGACGGGATACTTTTCTCTACTACTTCAAGAAGAACATTGAAGCAGTCAGGAGCGGCAACTGGAAGCTGCATATTAAACGAAAGCAGGAGAATGTAAAAGAGCTCTATAATCTGCGTTCAGATGTGGGAGAACAACAAAATGTCTATGATGACCACCCGGAAATAGTTGCAGCAATTACAGAGATAATTGCTGATGCACGTAAAGACCTGGGTGATGGTTCGACAAATGATCCCGGAACCGGCTGTCGTAAAGCAGGTTATGTGGAAAATCCAAAAACATTAACTACCTACGATCCAAACCATCCCTACTATATTGCTATGTATGATCTGGAAGATTGCGGTTGATCTCTACTTCATGACTCTTCACGCTTTTTTAACGCTTTTTAACTATGCTTTTTCACCCGGGTATGCGATAGGGCAAAAATGAACCCCAGTATGATGAGAACCGCCAACAAGTATATCGGAATAGCTTCCGGTAATAAAGTCAATCTTTAAAAAAATTCCTGCATCTTTGAATATTTTAAAAGAATATTTGAGTTATAGGTAATATGAAATATACATCAAACCACATAAGCATTCGTGAACGTCCATCGGAAGAGCGTCCCAGAGAACGGATAATCAAATCCGGGCCCTGCAGTCTGTCGGATATGGATTTAATCAGCATACTCATCGGTTCCGGAACACGGGGAAAGCCGGTAGATGTTATTGCAGGGAAAATTCAATCTGTACTGGATACAGAGGGCATCGATTTCAGCACCAAACAGCTGCTTACTATAGAGGGGCTGGGCCCGGCCAAAGCCTCAGTTATATCGGCTGCCATGGAACTGGGGCGCAGAAGAATTCCCGCTCTAAAGAGAAGGATATCCCACCCGGGTGATGCCTACCCGTTTGTCCAGCACTTTGCTGATAGGAAACAGGAACATTTCATAAGAATTTCCCTTAACGGAGCCCATGAAGTGCTCTCTTTGGGGGTAGTCTCCATTGGATTAGTCAATAGAACAATTGTGCATCCACGCGAGGTTTTTTCGGATCCAATCAAGGAACGGGCAACAGCCGTTATCGTATGTCATAACCATCCAAGCGGAAATCTGGATCCCAGTCGGGAGGATCGGGATATTACCCAAAGATTAAAAGAGTCCGGTACTATTCTTGGTATAAATCTGCTGGATCATATCATTTTCTCAGAATTATCATACTACAGCTTTCTTGAGCATGATGAGATGTGAAAAGGGGGAGAAGGGAAACGGGAGACGGGAGACAGAAAGAGGTATAGGAGACAGAAGATAGGAATAATTTCCCCTGGCCCCTAGCCCTGTCTCAAGATTGTCTTTTTACTTTCAATACCCTATACTAAAGGAGATGAAAAAAGTGGGATTACCAATAAAAAGAGCAGATCACAAATTTACCTATGCTGAATACAGCATTTGGCCGGACGATGAACGCTGGGAGTTAATAGACGGAATTGCGTATAATATGAGTCCTGCACCAACAAGTACCCATCAAGATATTTCATCAAATCTAGCGGGTGAACTGTATATATTCCTTAAAAACAGATCCTGTAAAGTATTTTCTGCACCATTTGATATCCACTTCCCAGAGTATCCAGTTCAGGATTTCAATTCGATTGATACTATTGTTCAACCCGATATCTCTGTGATCTGTGATCCTGATAAGATCATTGAAAAAGGCTGCCTCGGAGCACCTGACCTTATTATCGAAATACTTTCACCCTCAACTGCAAAAAAAGATATGCATGAGAAATTCCACCTCTACGAAAAACATGGAGTAAAAGAGTACTGGATTGTCGATCCCGGCAACAAATATATCAGAATATTCCATCTGCAGAATGATGATAAAAATACTGGTTCCTATGATGACGGCATCCTAATCCCTCCGGCTGACTGGAGAGAGGAAAA
>CAZMOX010000106.1:0-8344 GCA_964567895.1 uncultured Spirochaetales bacterium
TACTGTATTGAAGGGGTTTATATTCGTCTTCAATATTTTTAAGAGTCTTCTCAACGGTAGACTCAATCATGGTGTACATTGCTTCTTCCTGAATGGCACTGCCGTATTTTTTCTCAATTACAGAGATGGGTGCTTTGCCTTTTCTGAAACCTTTTACCTGCAGGTTTTTTGCATATTTGTTTACGATTTTCTGGTATTCACCAGTTACAGTATCTTTGGGGATTGTTAGTGTCAGCTCAACAGCTGAATTCTCAAGATCTGTAAATTTGTGGCCTGTTTCCATCTCAAAACCTCTTCCTGTTCTAAATATTAGTATATGTCGGGTTCCAGTTTCAATCCAGAAATTTCAAGGAACCCTAAATTTTTAACAGTTTTTATTAACCTATAATCAATCTATCTAAACTTTATTAAAACGCCTAGTTAAAAAGTGATAATAAAAGTTAAAAAAAGGCGATCCGGTAATATCGGATCGCCTTAAGAGCGAGAGACGGGAATTGAACCCGCGACGTCCACCTTGGCAAGGTGGAGCTCTACCGCTGAGCTACTCTCGCAAATGTATCTCTGCATATTACAGTTTTATGGTTGCTGAATCAAGTATAAAAATGATTTTCAAAAACTAATCTCTTGGTTCTTATGCGAGAGAAGGGACTTGAACCCTCACACCTTTCGGCACTAGATCCTAAATCTAGCGTGTCTGCCAATTCCACCACTCTCGCAGTGATATACCATAGTCACCTGAAATAGTCAATAATATAGGCAACCTTTTGAGCCGTGAAGGGATCGAACCTTCGACCCGCAGATTAAGAGTCTGCTGCTCTACCATCTGAGCTAACGGCCCTAGTGCTTAGTACAGCTTAAACTTACAAGTAAGAATCCTAAGCTTTAAGTTGTACAAAGTACTAGTTATTATTACGCCCGGTAGGAGTCGAACCTACGACCTACGGATTCGAAGTCCGGCGCTCTATCCAGCTGAGCTACGGGCGCATATAATCCACAATTCACCATATATAATATGATGAAAGGGTGGGTGACGGGGCTTGAACCCGCAACATCCAGAACCACAATCTGGTGCTCTACCATTGAACTACACCCACCATGCTAGCCAGTATATAATGCTGACGAACGAAAAGTACTCTGACTGATATCATGAATTTTGTCAATACATTATGTAAGCTCTGCATAGATGAAACAAACGGAAGTTTTCCAGGTAACGGGTTTTCTGCAAAGTTTACGGGAGAGGTATGAAATAATCTCATCCTTCTCCAATTCAGGCTCCTTTTTCCTTTTTATGCATAATGCTGTATATGCAGGATAATAACTTCTGGTAATCCACTTCTCAAGATCAGCCGGAGTAATCATCTTTTGTTCGGAATAGTCATGAGTTGCACTTTTAACAATAGTAAAACCACTCTCTGTAATCAGCTTTTTTAGCATTTTATCATCCCAATTAGTCATCTCGTTATCCGGGTCATTGAATATCCCCTTTTCGGCATCAAGAAGAAAGGAGTAGTTGGGAGACTCTTTGTCGTTTTCTAAAATCAATTGAGACAATCTTGTAGATGCAGAAGGTACTGTTTCTGCCAGTGATAGTGTGCCCTTTTTAGCAAAAATAGTATGCAGTTTTGTAAGGATGGACGATTGGGAATGCAGCTTTGAGAATACATTCATACCTATTATTGATTCAAAAGAGACACTGCCGGTGAGTTCAGCAACTGCCTCACCAAGTTTTTTGTGTAGAATTATAGGTCTTTCTTCTGCTGGAAGATTAACCGCATAGTGTGAAATTACAGAGAAATGATCTTTAGAACTGGTAATACCATAGACGCCGCCTTCAGGAGTTCTTCTGCAGGCTTCCCAAATAAGCATGCCAAAATCGGCTTTTAATATAAGAACACGGGAGTGTCTTTCCAGATTAATATTTTTGAAAATTCTATCCCTGATATCTGCAAGTTTATTACCTCGTCCAGATACCAGGCGCTGTATCCATCGGTCTTTATCCTTATCTGGTGGTGAGAAAGTGAGAATCTCAGGAAAATCCCCCTCATTTGTGGCTTCAATCTGAGCTTCCCTGTTTTTAAGAACGTTTTGACGTATCTGCTTTTCAAATCCCTGTTCTGAAGGATTATATAAAACCTTCCCTTGTAGGCCGGTAGGGAGATATTGCTGAGCTACCCAGTGATCCCGATATGCATGCGGATAGAGGTATCCCTCTCCATGTCCAAATCCTTTTTTATCACGGCTTGCATCTTTTAATGGATTTGGAACTTCACTGTTTTCCTCTTCCTCAACAGCTTTTAGTGCATCAAAAAAGCCAAGAGAACTGTTGGATTTTGGTGCAGTTGCTATATAGAGTGCAGCTTGTGTTAGGTGAAATCGTCCTTCAGGAAGGCCCACCCGGTCAAATGCAGCCGCTGCAGATTCTACAATGCCTAAGGCTGCCGGGTCTGCCAATCCAATATCTTCACTTGCTGAAATCAGCATTCTGCGAAAAATGTATCGAGGGTCTTCTCCTGCCCGAACCATTCGGGCCAGCCAGTAGAGTACGGCATCGGGGTCTGATCCCCGTATGGATTTTATAAATGCGCTTATAACGTCGAAATGGTAATCTCCCTCTTTGTCATAGAGGACTACTTTTTTTTGAATACTCTCTTCAGCAGCTTCTTTAGAGATGAAAATATTGGATCCTGATTTAGGTGGATATTTATCCGGAGTTGTCTCAACAGCCAATTGGAGTGCATTTAAAAGACTTCTCGCGTCCCCGTTGGCAATGTCAACAATATGCTCCAGCGCCCTCTCTTCAAATGAGACTGTGAACTTACCGTAACCGCGTTCTTTATCACACAGAGCCTGTAAAGCTATTTTCTGAAGGTCGGGTTTTGCTAGTTTCTTCAGCTGGAAAATTCTGCTTCTGCTGACAAGTGCTGAATTTACTTCAAAATAGGGGTTTTCTGTAGTTGCACCGATCAGTACGACTGTTCCGTTTTCAACCCAGGGAAGCAGCGCATCTTGCTGAGATTTATTCCAGCGATGTACCTCATCTACAAAAAGAATAGTTTTTGTTCCCTGAAAATCGAGCCGGTCTTTCGCTTCCTTAATGGCTTCACGCAGATCTTTCACTCCGGATAATACTGCATTCATGGTTGAGAAGTGACTTTTTGTTGTATTTGCTATAACTCTTGCCAGAGTAGTTTTTCCTGTTCCCGGAGGGCCGTAAAAAATAATTGAGGTAAGCTGGTCAGCCTGAATAGCTCTTCTGAGCAGCCTCCCTTTGCCGATAATATGATCCTGTCCTATATATTCATCAAGGATTCTTGGGCGCATCCGGTGTGCAAGGGGCTGTGCGTGAAAGTCTGAAGTAGCAGAAAATAGATCCATGATCCAATTATAGAAGAGAATAAATAAAAACAAAAGTAGTCTTGACCCTTTGCTAAAATATTAAATCTTAGGATACAATATTCGTGACAGTTTTTACGAATTCATATATATTATACAGAGACCTAATATTGGAGTATTTGTATGAGAGATGTACGTGATAAAAAACTTGCAGACCTGCTGGTGAATTTTTCAGTAAGCTTAAAAAAAGGGGAGAGCTGCCTGATAAATGCAGTTGATGTCCCTCTGGAGTTTGTTGAGGAGTTGATTCAATCAGTCTATGCAGCCGGGGGATATCCTCTGGTAAATATAACATCGGAGCGGCTTGAACGGGCTATTATTGCAGGAGCTACCAAAGAGAGTCTTGCAGCTTTCAAGGATTGTGATCTCTACCGTATGAAACAGATGGACGCATTTATTGGAGTTCGGGGACCGGCAAACAGTCGGGAAACAGCAGACCTGCCCGATGAAAACAATGCACTATTTATGCGGGATTATTACAAGCCGGTTCATGGAGAACAGCGGGTGCCGCATACCAGGTGGGTGGTTCTTCGTTACCCCACAGAAATAATGGCATTTTCAGCCGGGATGTCTACGCTGGAGTTTGAAAAATATTATTATCGGGTAACTACAGAAGTTGATTATCATCTCATGTCAAAGGCGATGGAGCCGGCTGTTGAATTTTTACAGAAAGCAGATACAGTCAGGATAACAGGAGTTGGTACTGACTTGAGTTTTTCCATAAAAGGGATGACTGCTATTCCCTGCGACGGTAAAATGAATATTCCGGATGGTGAAATCTATTCATGTCCGGTAAAAGATAGTGTTGAAGGTGTGATAACCTATAATACCCCATCTACCTATCAGGGCTTTACTTTTACACAGGTAACTTTTGAGTTTTCAAAGGGTAAAATAATCAAGGCGAAAGCGAATAATACCGAGAAACTCGAAGCCGTTCTGGATATAGATCAGGGAGCCAGATATATTGGCGAATTTGCGCTTGGATGCAATCCGGGTATAACGTTTCCGATGGATAATACACTTTTTGATGAGAAAATAATGGGATCCTTTCATTTTACCCCTGGGAATGCATATGATGATTGTGATAATGGCAACAGAAGTGCTGTTCATTGGGATCTGGTAGCTATTCAGACTCCTGAATACGGCGGCGGGGAGATTTGGATTGATGGGGAGTTGATTAGAAAAGATGGCGTATTTGTACACGAAGCTTTTACAGCCCTGAACCCGGAAAGCCTGATGTAGAATGAATTTTCAAACATATCATCCAGGAAAAGTTTCTAAAATTTTACTCGTATTATTCTCTGTAATTATCCTGATCTCCTGTACAACATCTGTGCATGAAAATCCTGATTTTTTAATAGACAGCTCTCCGGGTAGAACTGTTGAGATAGAGTTGGGAGAAGATATTTATATTGTTGAGGTTGCTGATACGGTGGATTTGCATCTGAGAGGACTCAGCGGCATATCTGATCTGCCTGAGAACGGCGGAATGCTTTTTAAATATGATTCGAACCGAGAGCTCTTTTTTTGGATGAAGGATACAAATCTGCTTTTATCAATTGCATTCCTCCTTGAGGATGGAAAAATTGTCTCTATACAGGATATGTTTCCTAACAGTAGTTTTTCAGTACAGTCTGTGGTGCCGGTTAGATATGCTCTTGAGTTACCCATGGGAGCCTTTAAAAAAGCTGGGGTACGGGTGGGAGATATTATAGATGTCTTCCATTGATTATGCGAGCGAGTCTATTATATCGCGATTGTGGTTATTCAAGAACTTCAAAAGGCAATTTCCGGGAAATTGCCTCATTCACCTGAGAAAAGCCCAAATTCTGGTTCCTTGTCTGATGCGGAGTCGGGTACATCACTGGAATTGATGAGTATTTCGACCTTTTGCTCTACTTTTTTCAAGTCAGTTTCTAGTCTCTTTGCAATTTTTAACCCCTCCTCAAACAGTGCTATTGACTTCTCAAGGGGTAACCCGGCGTCTTTAATGCTCTCATTTATCGCTTCCAGCCTTGTCAGGCTTTGTTCAAAATCTTTCATTATGTAAGCTCCTTCATGATGTAATCTCATGCACGTTCGCGTTGAGGCTGCCTTTATACAACTCAATATGTACTTTGTCTCCAGGATTTGCCTTGTTGCTTTCCAGCAATGGTTTGCCGGTTTCGGCATCAGAAACTACCGCATATCCCCGCTCAAGTATTGCCAGAGGAGAATTTGATTCCAGAGAATTTTTCTGCAGTTCTAACTTGTGTCTTTTTTCCGTTATAATATCTGACATAGTGCGGGAAAGCATATTTTTTTCGTCGTCGATCCTGATATTAAGTGGTTCCAGCAGTCGATTAAAATTTTCCTGAAGCCGATCAGTGGTAAAATGCGTAAGCAAAAGACGGATATGAGACAGCTTCCCGGTAATTACACTTATAAGAAACTCTTTAACTGACTCTATTTTATTCAGCAAATCTAAAGATTGCGCTGATACCAGCTCTGCGGCAGCAGAGGGAGTAGGTGCACGGGTGTCAGCAGCAAAATCTGTAAGCGCCCAATCAATTTCATGCCCCACTGCGGAAATTACCGGGATACGGGATGCGGCTACAGCCCGTACCAGGTTTTCATCTGAAAACGGCAGGAGATCCTCAAGGGAGCCACCGCCCCTTCCCAGTATAATAACATCACCCAGATTGTGTTTATTTGCAAGGATTACTTGTTTGCAGAGCATCTCTGCTGCTTTGTCTCCCTGTACTACTGCAGGTAGTATCCTGACAGATGAACCTGAATTACGTCTCTCCAAAACTTGCAGAATATCACGCAGTGCAGCTCCAGTCGCTGAGGTGATAACCACTATTTTCTCAGGGAAAAGCGGCAGTTTCTGCTTTCTATCCGAATCAAATAATCCTTCAGCGGAAAGTTTTTGCTTTCGCATTTCAAGGAGGGCCAGGATGTCACCTTCCCCTGCTGCTTTCATGGTAGTGCAGATAATTTGGTAGGTGCCGCGTTTTTCATATACTGATACAGCTCCGGTTATCACTACCTTTTTACCATCTTTGGGTATAAAATTGAGCCCGAATTGTCTGTTTCTGAACATGACTGCAGATATAGCAGCTTTGCTGTCTTTAAGAGTAAAGTACCAGTGGCCGGAGCTTGCAGGTCTGAAATTTGAGAGTTCTCCCTCTATAGAGATACTCATAAATGAGTTTTCAAGTATTTCCTTAATAAGAGAGCTGATTTCTGTAACAGAAAAAATTTTAGATGAGTCCGGTTTGGATGGGTTGAAATTATTGTCGAAGTTCATATTCACAAAAACAAGATTATACTCTTTACCGTATGCAATCAAGTGACATCAGGGAATCTTTTAAACAGGGAAATAAAAAAGGCCATTTCAGGATAAAATCCTGTAACAGCCTTTTTTTAAACGATTATATTTACTATATAATCATAGGTTTTGATTGTTGTGTCTTACCCGGCAATAATTGCTCCGACAGGACAGGCATCAACACATGCACCGCAATCAGTACAAAGATCAGCGTCAATGACGTAGATATCGCCTTCAGAGATTGCTTCAACAGGACATTCCGGGAGGCAGCTGCCGCATGCAAGACATTCATCAGTAATTATGTGAGCCATGAGGGTCTCCTTGTAAAATAAATTTTATGTGACGACTATATACCCTTGCTGACAGCGAGTCAATAAAGCGGAATAAAAAACTATTGTTTTTTATTCTTGGAAGTTTGTTTTTATAATAACATTCTGTTATTATCTGGACAAAAAGTTATATTTGATATAGTATACTAAACCATGAATATAGCAATAAACGGTTACGGAAGAATGGGAAAGTTAATTAGAAACTGTGCTCTGGAACGGGGTCATTCTGTTACTGCTGTAATAGATCCCTTTGTTGATCTTCCTGAGGTTACAAGCCATGAACTATCAATTGAATCTATAGGAAGTGCTGAATTGGTGATAGATTTTACTATACCATCCTCGGCTCTAAAAAATATAGAAATTATTGCACAAGCCGGATCAAATGCTGTTATTGGAACAACCGGGTGGTATGAATCTGCAGATATTGCCAAAAAGATGGTATCCGATGCTGGAACAGGACTCTTGTGGTCCGGTAATTTTTCTTTAGGGGTGAATGCATTGTTTCACCTTGTGAGAGCGGCCGGAAAAATAATGAATAGGATTCCTGAGTATGACAGTATGATACATGAGTTTCATCACTCAGGTAAGGCAGATAGCCCTTCTGGAACAGCAGTGATGCTCAGCTCTATTATGCTTGAAGAAATTGAACGAAAGAGAGAAATTGTAACAGATTCGCTTTCCCGTAAAATTTTACCTGAAGAACTGCATGTATCGTCTACCCGGGGAGGATCGATTTCCGGCACACATACCATATTGTTTGATAGTGAAGAAGATACGATAGAAATTACACACAGGGCAAGAAATCGTAACGGATTTGCATTGGGCGCAGTAAAAGCAGCTGAATGGATGCAGGGTAAAACAGGTTTTTATTCAGTTGATGATATGATCAATTAATAATAGGAGAAAAATGATGAAGAGAGATTTCAGGGGAGTATTTACTGCCTTAATAACACCCTTTACCAAGAGTGGTGAAGTTGATGAAGCAGCATTTGAGAAGATAATTGATTATCAAATTTCACAGGGAGTGGATGGCTTGGTTCCCTGCGGAACAACTGGAGAGAGCCCCACTTTGTCACATAGTGAGCATGACCGTGTTATAGAAATGACCGTTCAGTTTACAAAGGGTAAAGTTCCCGTAATAGCAGGTACTGGAAGCAACGCAACATCCGAGGCGGTTCGGTTATCCGTACATGCTCAGAAAGCAGGTGTTAATGCGGTATTACTGGTTAACCCGTACTATAATAAACCAACTCAGAAAGGGCTCTATCTCCATTTTAAGGCAATAGCTGATGCACTCACCATTCCTTGT
>CAZMOX010000107.1:0-8325 GCA_964567895.1 uncultured Spirochaetales bacterium
CATATCTAAGAAATGCATAAGATCCAATACGCTCGTTGAGTAAATCATTTGTATTCAAATATTCTAAACAATTGAGAAATATTTCAGCACTTTCTGCCAATTTTCCTTTAAAGGTCTCAGCTTTTGGAATAGCTGATTTAAATGTTTCAAGATCTTTTTCCCACTCTTCATGTGAGGGGTAGAGTTTTGATAAGTCCCAGCTGTCAGAAGCTGCTACCTCAGATCTAACGGGAATTGAGTTTTTATTAGCCATATTTACACCTCATATATAGTATTATTTATCTATCTATAACCGAAATCAATCGATTTTAATGCTATGCTAAATCCTGAATAAGAGCGGCCATTCGGATGCCGGCTTTTCCACGATGACTTATACTATTTTTTTCACTTTCACTTAATTGTGCTGCGGTTTTTTCTAACTCAGGAATATAAAAAACAGGATCATATCCAAAACCACCAGTTCCTTCCATCCTGGAAATGATTTTCCCATGAAAAGATTCCTGTACAGTGAAAACTCTATATTCATCAAGGATAAGTGTCATGCAGCATACAAAAAAAGCTGAGCGATCAGAAATTGAACGCATGTTATGTAATAGATAGAGATTCCTTTCGGTATCGGACAGATTATGCCCTGATTCATCCGATCCGTAGCGGGCAGAGTAAATGCCGGGTTCGCCACCTTTCAATTCTGGCACTATCAGACCCGAATCATCTGCCAGAACCGGTTTTCCGCATGCAGCAAACAATGCCCGGGCTTTACCCATAGAGTTGCCCATGAAAGTATCTGCGGTCTCTTCATAATAAAAGGAGATTCCAAGGTCTTCCGGTAAAAGAAGATGGTGTGAAGATAAGATTTGTGAAAATTCTTGCTTTTTGTGCTTATTTCCTGTTGCTAATACAATCTTCATACTTTATATAATACTGAAAATATGATGATGAGTCGAGTTATTTTTCTGTTAATTTTCTTACATAATAAACTGTTGAAGCAACGGTTCCCGAGGGGATATCCAGAATTTCTGCAACACTCCTGTAATGAATTTTTCCCTGAGCATGCTTAACTTCCCTATGCAGATGTTTTAGCTGGTTTTGATAGAGTGATATTTTTCTGGTGACTGAGAGGTATGCATCATTGCCAATTGTATGTTCCTTCTGTTTTGATTGTAGTTCCAATAAGGAGAAGAAAACACTATTACGTTTAGAGTTCAACTTTTCAACTTTATCATAGCGGCTGTCCAGACTATCCTTAAGTTCCTGAATCCAGGTATTTAACTGTTCTGCTGGTATACTGCAGGTAGAGGCAACTCCGGAAATAACAGATTTTTTTATAGTGTCGGCATGAATCAAGGCTATAACCAGGATTTTCTTTCTCCCTTTTTGTGAATTTGTTAAGCTGAGATAGGGAGAAGTTTCACATACAGACTCATCATCAAAGAAGTCCGGTTCTTTGTCATAAAATGAGATTTTCTCAAAACAGTTATAGAAAAACTTCGTATAAATCTGCTCTTTAAGCTGATTCGATTTTCGCTGTTGTGCAAAAGTTTTTATTTGCCAATAAATAATGTTTCGCAAGTAAACTTCAAAAGAGATACCACTATATATATATCTTTTTATGATTCTTTCGAGTTTAGGAATCAAGAACAGGAGAAAATCACTAGCGAGTTCTTCTGGAATATACCCTCGCTCAACTGGGTACTGGTAGATGAAAAGGTAAATTTTGTTAAATATAATTTCTCTATTATTTTCAGATTTCTGATAAGTTAAAATATCTCTGGTGAGCAGAGTGGCAGCAGCTGTTGATCCCATACTAGCATTCTCCTGGATTGTTATGATTTGAGATCATATACAGCAGGATTTGTGCCAATATCTAAAAAAAGAGATGAAATTGCGTTATTGAGTAAATGAGTTGAGAAAAAAAATAATATAATGCAAAGTTGTAATTGTGCTGCTTACAATCTAATGGAACCGGCTTACAACTTTAATGTAATTACGTATTTTAAGTATTGATATGTTTGGCCAGGGCCTTCGTTACGGCAGCTTTTGTCTTCTTAAGATCCATTTCCAGGGTAGCCCCGGAGGCTTTCCGATGTCCGCCGCCGCCAAATTCTGCGGCAATAAGTCCCACATCAACTGAGCTGTTGGCAGCAGCTCTAAAGCCCACTGTACAGGATTGTAACTGTTCCTGCCGAATATACAAAACAACTTCACAGTGTGCTATTGAAAGCAGCTGTGCATACAACGACTCAGAATCGCGCTCTTTTTCTCCAAACTGATTGTGTTCATCAACAGTTTCCCAGGTTATAAGGAGCCGGCCGTCCAACATGCTTTCAGTACGTGAAAGAAGCAGTCCCAACAGCTTTTTTGAGGTAAAAGATCTATCACCATACATAGTATGATAAATGTCTCTTGGCGAGGCGCCTGCTTCAGCAAGAACTGCGGCCATTTCAAATACTTCAGAACGGCCTTCGTTAATGTGACGGAAAAAACCAGTATCTGCAGCAAGCCCGAAAAGGAGACGTTTTGCATCAAGTTTAGAGATAGGGATATTGAGAACCTGCATAATATGAAAAATCAGAAAAGTTACCGAAAATGCTTTTGGAAAGATGTATCTGATATCTCCAAATTCTGTTCCCGCTGCATGGTGATCAATTACTGCTACGGTTAATCCTTTAAGCTGTGAACCCAAAGGAGCGATCCTGTCAGGTGTGGAACAGTCCACAATGATTGCCAGGGGATTCGTATCTTTAAAATCCTTCGGAATTGTATCTTGAAAATATTTATGGTATTTTGCAATTTCATGTCTGTCAAAAGGACCGGGGGAGAGGAGAATAACCTCTTTCCCTAAATGGTTTAAAGCACTTCCCAGTACAAGTTGGGATGTTAAACAGTCAGCATCCGGATTTTTGTGCCCCACAATAACAAAGGTATTATGTGAATTAATTGCATCAATCAATTTCTGCGGGACAGGCGGAGTACATATCATGCTTTTTCTTCCTTTTCTTCCTTTTCTTCACTGCCGGCTGCTAATGTAATGGATAATGCTTCCCGAATATCACTTACATAGTGCAGGGTTATCTTTTCAAGCACCTCTTTTGGAATATCTTCATCGGCATCTTTTTTATTATCTGTCGGAAGAAGTATGGTAGTTATACCATTTCTGTATGATGCAAGAACTTTTTCCTTGATTCCCCCAATTGCGAGTATTTTACCGGTTAATGTAATCTCCCCTGTCATTGAGGTGTTCTCCAAAATAGGCTTGTTTAAAAGAGCCGAGAGAATTGCATGCGTTAGTGTTATACCTGCAGATGGTCCGTCTTTCGGGATTGCACCCTGCGGAATATGAACATGAATATCATTCTCGGTAAGAGTGCCTTTAGGTATTTTCAGTACTTTAGAGTTTGCCTGCAGGTAGGAGAGGCTTATACGGGCACTCTCTTTCATCACATCTCCTAAATTTCCCGTAAGTATAAGCTTTCCTGTGCCGGGCATAAGTGCAGCTTCCACCGTTAAGAGCCGTCCCCCTAATTCAGTCCAGGCCAGGCCGTTTGCCGTACCTGGCAGATTGTCCATTGCAAGTGTATCATTGCTGTAAATTGGTTTTCCAATAAGCTTAGGCAGTGATTTTGTGGTAACCATCCTCTTAAAGTTCATAAGATCGTCTTTTGTAGGATGTTTAGCTTCGTTCATAGTTGATAGAAAAATTCTTGCGAGTTTGCGCAAAACAGATCCAATAACCCGTTCAAGGTTTCTCACCCCGGATTCACGGGTATATTCACAAATTAATGTAAAGATTGCACTCTTATTAAACCTGATACCTGAGGACTCCAATCCATTTTCACGAAGCTGTTTGGGTATCAGAAATTTATCAGCGATTTGAAATTTCTCAATATCAGAGTAACCGGGTATCTCAATGATTTCCATACGGTCTCTTAGAGCAGCGGGTATGGTGTGAAGAGAATTAGCGGTTGCAATAAACAGTACCTGGGATAAATTGTAAGGCACTTCGAGATAATGATCACTAAATGTTGAATTTTGCTCAGGATCAAGTACTTCTAAAAGTGCGGATGAGGGATCTCCTCTGAAATCAGATCCTAATTTATCAATTTCATCTAATAGAAACACCGGATTAATAGTTCCGGCTTTTTTCATTGATTGAATAATTTTTCCCGGAAGGGCACCTACATACGTTTTCCTATGTCCACGAATTTCTGCTTCATCTCTGATGCCGCCTAAAGACATTCTGATAATCTCTCTGTTTAAAGTTCTTGCCACCGACCGGCCAAGAGATGTTTTACCGGTTCCCGGAGGTCCTACAAGACAAAGTATTGGTCCTTTAATGTCTCCCCGAATCCAGCGGACTGCAATATAATCAAGAATACGCTCTTTTGCTTTATGCATATTATAGTGATCCTGATCAAGGATTTTTTTAGCCCGGGGAATATCAAACAAATCTTCGGTTGCATGAGACCAGGGAATATCAGCAAGCCATTCCAGATATGTTCGTATAACACCTAATTCCGGAGCCATAGGCTGAAGTTTCTGCATTCTGTCAGCTTCTCGTCTGGCTTTATTCAAAACCTCTTCAGGAGGATTTTTTTCTTTTATCTGTTTGAAAATTTCATCTGCTTCATCTGCGATATCGGGATCTTTTCCTAACTCTTTATTTATCTGGCGAATTTGTTCATTCAGGAAGTACTCTTTTTGAACTTGTTCAACACGTTCCTTCACTCTACGCTGTATATCGCCCTGCAGTTTCATCATTGCAATTTCAGTCTCAAGTAAAACTGACAGGTGTCTGAGACGCTCTTCCCTGTTTATAAATTGGAGAAGTTCAATTTTGATATCACTATTTACACTTAATGTAGAGGCAATAATATCTACCAGTTTGTCCGGATATTCTGCTCTGTTGATTTTCAGTGATATGTCACGGGGCATTTTTTTCTGGAAAGTCTGCAAATTTTGATAGGAATTCCGTACTGTTCCCATTAAAAGTCCGATATCACCCTCAATTTCACGATTTTCTTCGAGCGGTGAGACTTTAACCATATCTACATCCTGAGATTTGTTGGTTTTAATAATAGCAGCACGATAAAGAGCCTCACCAGTAAATCTGACGGCTCCAGTCTGCGTTTCAGTCATCTGAATAATTCTTACTACAGTCCCGATACTGAAGATCTTAACTCCGCTTTTTCGAACAGCCTCTTCAGAATTCTCATGCAGAGGATACGCAAAAAACAGCATTCTGTCACGTTTAAATGCGGTTTTTATAACTTTTGAGATTTCGTTATGAGAGGTAAAGTAAGGAAAACGCATAGTAGGAAATACTACAAAATCCCTTGAAATCAGTAATGGAAGTTCTGTCATGCTGATTTTATCTTTTTTATGTGTATTTCAGGCTTTTTCAACTCCTCAACAATCTCTTTTGTTATTACAATTTCTTTATCTCCCTCGATTGAAGGGATTTCAAACATTATATCTATCATCATTTTTTCAACAATGGATCGTAACCCTCTGGCGCCGGTTTTTTGTTCTATAGCTTTATGGGCTATAGCCGCAACGGCCTCAATGGTAAATTCCATAGTTACATCATCAAGTTTCATTGAAGCCTGGTATTGGCGTGTAACTGAGTTTTTAGGTTCAGTAATGATACGTACCAGATCATCTTTAGTGAGATTGGAAAGTGATACCTGAATCGGGAGTCGACCGATAAATTCCGGGATTAATCCAAAATGAATTAAATCATCAGGATGCATCTGATTGTACAGGCTTTCCAGATCCTTATCAGCACTTAACTTTACGTCAGCACCGAAACCAAGCGGATGCTGGCTGACTCTGGCTTCAATTACCTTATCCAAGCCTACAAATGCACCACCACAGATAAAGAGTATGTTTTTTGTATTAAGTTTTAACATCTCCTGATTGGGGTGTTTTCTTCCACCCTGCGGTGGAACAGATGCTATGGTACCTTCTATGATTTTTAAGAGTGCCTGTTGGACACCTTCACCTGAAACATCACGTGTTATTGAAACATTCTCATTCTTTCGTGCAATTTTATCTATTTCATCGATGAATATGATACCGCGTTCTGCTGCAGCAATATCATTTCCTGCATTCTGAATAAGTTTTAAAAGTATGTTCTCTACATCTTCGCCAACATAACCGGCCTCGGTTAGAGTAGTTGCATCAGCAATAGCAAAAGGAACGTTGAGCTTGTTTGCAAGGGTACGGGCAAGCAGTGTTTTTCCTGTGCCTGTTGGTCCAATAAGAAGAACGTTGGATTTCTCAATCTCAACATCTGTTTCATCCATTTGTTCCTGATGCATTATCCTTTTGTAATGGTTATATACGGCAACTGAAAGTGTCTTCTTGGCTGTCTCCTGCCCGATAACATAGTCATCAAGATGCGCTTTAATCTCTTTTGGGGTAGGAACATCATCAAGAAAGTTTTCCGGAACCTGGCTTGTTTCTTCAAGTACTATGGTGTTACAGACCTTGATGCATTCATCACAAATAAATACACCCGGACCGGCTACAAGTCTGTTTACCTGGTCAGCATGTTTTCCACAAAATGAACAGTTTTTAGAAGAGCCCCGTGTTTTGGCCATGAATCATTAACTCCTTGACAGAACGCTGTCTACAATACCATAAGAAACTGATTCTTCAGCTGTAAGGAAGTAATCCCGTTCAAGGTCAGCTGCTATTGCAGATTCTTCTTTGCCCGTATGTTGGGAAAAGTAGGTAATTGTCATTTTTTTTAATCGCAAAATCTCTTTTGCCTGAATACCGATATCCACTGCCTGACCCTGTACACCGCCCCAAGGCTGGTGAATCATTACTCTGGATGAGGGTAGGGCAAAACGTTTTCCACTAGACCCTGCAGTGAGCAGGAGGGCTGCCATTGAGGCGGCCTGTCCTAAACATATTGTTTGAATATCCGGTTTAATATATTGCATGGTGTCGTACATAGCTAATCCGGCTGTAACACTACCACCGGGTGAATTAATATATATACTAATATCACGCTCAGGATCCTGTGATTCCAGATAGAGCAGCTGTGCAACCACTAGATCCGCTGTTGGATCATTTATCTCGCCATCAATAAATATTATTCGTTCTTTTAATAATCTTGAAAATATATCATATGAACGTTCTCCAATTCCTGTTTGTTCTACAACTATGGGAACCAGACTGTTCATGTTTATCGTACCTGACATATATCCTCCTGAGTCTACATAGATTAGTCAGAAGTTTTCGGATTTTACGAAAACTTACATTGCCTCATATTACCGGGGTGGGTTTTTACCTTTCATAAATTCAGTATAGGTAGTAATTTCACCCTCTTTAAAAGTATTTTTCTCGAGAAGAAGGTCTACAGTTTTCTGCATTTTACGATCTTTTTTCCAGAGAAGCTGGTAATAATCTTTCTGGCGGGCATCCTCAATTCCTTCAAACTGTTGAGCATTTTCTGCTACTTCTTCATCGTCAACTTCAATTTTCTCATTTGAAGTAATTTTATCTACCATGAGCTGTATTTTAAGGGAGCTCTCTGCCTGAGGTTTCCATTCACTTAATAGTTTTTCTTTTGTTTGTCCCTGCACTCCGAGAATCTGAAGAAGCTGTTCTTCCTTCATCCCTGACTGTGAGGAAAAATTTCTCCATGAATTTTCCTGTTCAACTTTTACCATTGATTCCGGAATGGAAATAGTGAGATTTTCAAGAAGTTTATCATAGAGATTTGATATTTTAGTCTCACGAATACGTGCCTTGAGACCTTCTTCAATTTTTTTCATGGTTGCCTGTTTAAGATCATCCAGAGTCTTGTAATCTTCACTAACATCCTGTGCAAATTCATCATCAAGTTCTGGAATGTCACGCTGTTTAACTACCTTTAAGGTAACACTAACACGGACTGTTTTTCCTGCATACTCAGTGATTTCAGAATCTTCATCGAAGCTTTTCTCAATAATTTTGGTGTCACCGGCTTTCATGCCAATAATATCATCGTCAAATTTGTAAATATTATATTCAGTTCCAACCGTAAAGACATAGTCTTCACGTTTTGTACCATCAAGCATTACCTCATTTTCATCTATCTCAAAATAATCAACGGTTACAATTGAATCTTTTTCTGCCGGTCCGTCTTTTTCAATAACTACTGCATTCTGGTCTAAAAGTTTTGTGAGTTCTTCCTGGAGTGGTTCGTCGTCAACAGTTACTCCCGGAAATGAGATTTCATGTCCGGAATACTCTGGTAATTCAAATTTAGGGTAAATATCATAGGTAAGAGCAAATGAGAAATCTGCTTCTTTATCGAATTTCAGGCTCTTT
>CAZMOX010000108.1:0-2814 GCA_964567895.1 uncultured Spirochaetales bacterium
TAGAACCGGTAGTAGAACCAGTAGTGGAAGACACGGGTCGCACAGGCGGCGTATTCACAATCAACAACGGTGCAGAGCCGGAATCAATCGATCCTCATCTGGTCGAAGGTGTTCCCGAGCATGCTATTTACATGTCTCTGTTTGAGGGTCTTACAACTTATGATCCTGAAACAGCTCTTGCTGTTCCCGGAATTGCTGAATCCTGGGACATCTCGGACGATGGTATGACTTATACCTTCTATCTCCGTGAAGCTTACTGGACTGACGGTGTGAAAATTACCGCTCAACAGTTTGTTGATTCATGGTTGAGAGGACTCGATCCTGCGACTGGATCTCCATATGCATGGTTCCCCTCAATGTTTATTGAAGGCGCAGCAGCCTACAACGGCGGCGAAGTTGAAGCTGACGCAGTGCAGATTCGGGCACTTGATGAAATGACCTTCCAGATAGACCTCATCGGACCTCTGCCATATGTTCTTGACGCTCTTCCCCACTATGCATTTGCAGTTGTTCCTCTTCATGCAATCGAAAAATATGGTGATGAATGGACACTTCCGGAGAATTTTGTTTGTAATGGACCTTTCATTCTTGATGAATGGAAACCCCAGGAATACCTCTCTGTAGTTCCCAATAGCAAATATTGGGATGCTGGAGCTGTCAATCTTGACAAGGTTATCTATCTTCCTATAGATGATAACAATACAGCTCATAACATGTACCTCAATGGTGAAGCAGATTGGAACGGGACTGTTCCTCTTGACCAAATGGATGCAGTTAAACTGAGAGATGATTATCATAATGCACCTTATCTTGGTACATACTACTACCTCTTCGAGACAACAACTCCTCCAACAGACGATGTCCGTGTAAGAAAAGCACTTGCAATGGCTATTGACAGACAGTCACTTGTCGACCAAATTACCAAGGGCGGACAGCTTCCTGCTTACGGTATGGTTCCCGGTATGGCTGGATTTCCTATGAGAAATCATTTTAGTGAAGATGTTGAAGCAGCAAGAGCTCTCCTCGCTGACGCTGGTTATCCGAATGGACAGGGATGGCCGGAAGACATCCAGATTCTGTACAACACCTCTGAAGGCCACAAGAAAATTGGTGAATACATTCAGCAGCAGTGGAAAGAAAATCTGGGAATCGATGTTGAACTGATCAACATGGAATGGGGAACATACCTCAAAACCAGACGTGAACATGACTTTACCATCTCAAGAGCTGGATGGATCGGAGATTATCCGGATCCAAACACATTCCTTGATATGTTCATCACCGACGGTGGTGGAAATGATGGTCAGTACAGCAATGCCGGATTTGACGCAGCTATCAACAAAGCTGCAAGAATGGAAACAGGAACAGCACGTTATGATGTACTTCGTGAAGCTGAAGATTATTTCATCGGCGAAGACATGGGTGTAATGCCTATCTATTTCTACACATCAAACAACTTAATTGATCTTGATGTATGGGGCGGATGGCATGTAAATGTAATGGACTACCACCCATTAAAAAACATCTATCTGAAATAGTTTATTCAGACAAAGATGTGTTAATTGGAGCTGCCTTTCGAGGCAGCTCTTTTTTTAAGTCATAAAACTTGCAGGGCAAAAAAAACCGCTTGCAGTTATTGTCCGCAAACGGTTTTATATTTTTTCTGTAAAAATTATTTAATCAGATAAAGGATCAACTATAGGATCTACGCTGAGGATTACCTCCTCGATTGACTGCCCCGGAGCTACCATCGGCAGCGCAATATCATCGATTGGAATTTCACAGTCAACTACAACAGGACCATTCACCGCCAGTGCTTTTTTAATGATCTCTGATGGATCATCTTTCGCCGACATGGTCATTCCAACTGCCCCGAAAGCCTCTGCAAGCTTTATCCAGTCAATTTTATGATCCAGGGTGGTCGCTGAATACCTTCCATCGTAAAACATTGTCTGCCACTGACGAACCATCCCAAGCGTATGATTATTCATAATCAGGATTACAATGGGAATATTATATTTTGCAGCTGTTATAATCTCGTTGCAGTTCATCTGAAAACTGCCGTCACCAGCAAAACTTACCACTCTTCTATCAGGTCTTCCCAGCTGTGCACCAATCGCTGCTCCTGTGCCAAAACCCATAGTGCCGAGTCCGCCGGATGTAATGAAGGTATCAGGTTCAGAAAACTTATAGAATTGAGCCGCCCATATCTGATGCTGCCCCACATCGGTAACTATTACCGCTTTGCTGTCAGTAACATCGTGAACTGCGAAGATAATCTCTTTTGGTCTTCTATTCTCTATTGTTATCCTGATTGGATACTTAATTTTCCATGCAGCAATTTTCTCCAGCCAATCATCATGAATTATGCTCTTTTTTATTCTTTTATTAAAAACCTTGAGAACTTCCTGTATATCACCAATTATATGATAAAAGGTAGGAATGTTTTTGTTGATTTCCGCTGGATCAATATCAATTTGCAGAATCTTTGCCTGCTGTGCAAACCGGTCGACTCTGCTTACTACTCGGTCACTGAATCTTGCTCCAATAACAACGAGCAGGTCACTTTGAGATACAGACATATTGGATACTTTAGATCCGTGCATCCCAATCATGCCGGTATAAAATTCATGGATCGCCGGAAAGGAACCCTTCCCCATCATAGACACCCCAACAGGCGCCTGGATTTTCTCAACAAACTCCATAAGCTCTTTTGATGCTTTAGATCTGATTACCCCGCCGCCTGCATACACAACCGGCCGCTTGGCAGACTCAATCATCTTTATAGCTTTATCAATATCCTCTTTCCTGATC
>CAZMOX010000108.1:2914-8155 GCA_964567895.1 uncultured Spirochaetales bacterium
AGTGGAACCGGAACATTTCCAGTAATTGCTACCATGGGAGAGGAATCCATATAGGCTGTTGCAATTCCTGTTACCAAATTTGTTGCTCCAGGACCGGAAGTAGCAATACAAACTCCAACTTTCCCGCTGGCCCGTGCATATCCATCGGCCGCATGTGCTGCTCCCTGTTCATGAGCAGTCCGTATATGCTTAATTTTATCCCTGTTTTTATAGAGTTCGTCATATATATTCAGGACAGCTCCACCGGGAAAACCAAATACGATATCAACTCCCTGCTCTTTCAGACACTCCATTAATATTTGCGCTCCAGTCAATTTCATATATCTTCTCCATTTTCCTTCGTATATTTTTGAAATATTGCCAGCAGTTCGCTGGTAACAGCTCCTGCTTTGCCGTTTCCAATCACTTTCCCATCAAGTTCAGTTACTGCAATTAGTTCTGCCGCAGTTCCGGTGAGAAAACATTCATCGGAAGTTATTACATTAAATAGGGTGAATGCCTTCTCTTTAACAGTATAACCATTTTTTACAGCCAGTTCGATAACGGTACTTCGGGTTATCCCATCGAGAATTCCCATATGGATAGGGGGAGTCCAGATTTCCCCTCCCCGCACAATGAAAATATTATCTCCGGTACACTCTGCAACCAGGCCATCCTCTGTGAGCATCAATGCTTCAGGTGCGCCTGCCCGGTCTGCCTCAATTCTTGCA
This sequence comes from uncultured Spirochaetales bacterium, assembly GCA_964567895.1. Taxonomy (GTDB): domain Bacteria; phylum Spirochaetota; class Spirochaetia; order JABMQR01; family JABMQR01; genus JABMQR01. The sequence goes on from CAZMOX010000108.1 coordinate 3,625, forward strand.
AGAATGTTATTGAGATAATTGAGAGATTTAACCTGCGGGTCAATAATTGTTGCCTTATTCCTTCTCACGGTAGAGGTTATTACCTTTAGTCCGATATCATAGAATTCGGGCGGGTAGAGTGCAATTGTTGCAGCAATACAAATAATTGTAGGGTTTGGGCACTTCAAAGGTGAAAGACCAAGATCTCCAAAACCTCTTGTAACTACCAGACGAATATAGCCATCAGCTATTCCGTTTTTTCGGCATGATTCCAGAACTACCTCTGTCATCTCCTCTTTTGAAAGCGGAATATTTAAGGAGATTGCTTTAGCAGCATTAAAAAGTCTGTCGATATGTTCTTTCAGCTTAAACACTCGTCCGTTGTATGCACGAATTCCTTCAAACACACCATCTCCATAGAGAAGTCCATGATCAAAAACTGAGACCTTTGCATCCATTTTATCAACAAAAGAACCATCAACGTATACTACTTGTTTATCAGTCATTCTGTACTCTCCTTCATTTTTCTGTATTCTATTTATGTAAGGCTTCCCGTATCAGTCTGCCCATCTCTTTTGTTCCGGTAAGCTGCATTCCACTGCTCATTATATCTCCGGTCCTGTGTGAGCTGTCGAGAACACTCTCAACCGCACGTTCAATAACATCAGCCTCTTCTGCTAATCCAAAGGTATAACGAAGCATCATTGCTGAGGAGAGGACTGTTGCTATAGGATTAGCCTTATCCTGTCCGGCGATATCAGGAGCTGAGCCGTGAACGGGTTCATACATGCCAAAACTTCCATCCCCAAGACTTGCTGAGGGAAGCATACCGATAGAACCGGTAATCATACTGGCCTCATCCGAGAGGATATCTCCAAACATATTGGAAGTAACAATTACATCAAACTGGTGCGGATTCCTGACAAGCTGCATAGCCGCATTATCAACATACATATGATTCAGTTCCACTTCAGGAAAATCTTTTGCAACTATCTCCACTGTCGCACGCCAGAGACGTGAACTCTCAAGAATATTTGCTTTATCAACACTGGTTACTTTTTTCGACCGCTTCATGGCTATCTCAAAAGAGAGCCGTGCAATTCGCTCAATTTCAGGAACTGAGTAGGCCATGGTGTCAAATGCTTTTGTCCCTGAAGGAAGCTCTATCCTGCCGCGTTCACCAAAATAGATACCTCCGGTTAGTTCCCGAACAACATAGACATCCAATCCGTCCCCGATAATATCAGGCCGCAGGGGACAGGCATCTTTCAGTTGCTTATAGAGAATTGCCGGACGTAGATTTGCGAACAGCCCTAATCCTGCACGCAGACCAAGAAGTGCCTGTTCAGGACGCATACTGCCCTCAAGATCGTCCCATTGAGGTCCACCAACAGCCCCAAGAAGCACTGCATCACTGTTCTTACATACTTTCAGTGTCTCTTCCGGCAGAGGCAGCCCCAGAGCATCAAGAGCGGCTCCGCCGGCAAGCAGCTCTGTATAAGAAAATGTATGTCCAAATAATTCACCGATTTTATCAAGTACGGTTATAGTCTCAGCTACAATATCAGGTCCTATTCCATCACCGGAAATTACTGCTATTGAGTAGTTCATTATGCTAGCCCACCTTTTTTCATATAATTTATTAGACCATCTGACGAACACTTTCGGTTTCGTCTTGGGAGTTTGCAACGCAAACTCCTGAAACAACCTTTGGTTGTTCACTCACTCTCTGAGAAGCCCGGATCATTCAGATTTTTTGCATCTTTCAAAAGTTTATACTCGATAGAGTCCACAAGCGCTATCCAGCTTGCATCTATGATATCGGTAGATACACCCACGGTAGTCCATGACTCCTCACCATCTGTCGACTCGATCAATACACGAACCTTTGCAGCACTTGCCTCTTTCTGATCCAGAACTCTTACTTTATAATCAGTGAGGTAGACATCCTTTAAAACCGGATAAAACACCTCAAGAGCCTTTCTCAGTGCCCTGTCGAGAGCATGTACCGGTCCATCTCCCTGTGCAGCGGTTATTTCAACCTTCCCGCTGACCAGAATTTTAATCATAGCGGTACTGCTTAAACCCTCTTCAACCGCAGGCTGTTCACCAATAACTTTGAAGTAATCCAGTTCAAAGAAGGGGGTATATTTCCCAAGATGTTTTCTAATAACCAGATCAAACGAGCTTTCAGCTCCCTCAAACTGATATCCTTCCATCTCAAGCTTTTTCAGACTTGCCAGAATCACTTTTGTCTCCGGTGAATCTTTTGTCAATTCAGGAGATATTTTATGTATTCTTTTTAAAACCATACTACGGCCGGCAACTTCAGACATCAGCATTCGACGCTCATTTCCCACTTCCGAGGGATCCATATGTTCAAATGAGGCGGAGTTTTTAGAGACTCCGTCAATATGCATTCCACCCTTATGGGTAAAGGCACTTTTTCCGACATACGGCATTCCATGGGGAATGGATATATTTGCAATCTCAGCAATTTTTCTTGCTTCATGTGTTATCCGGCGCATTGATTCTTCCAAAATACAGTCATACCCCTTTTTAATCTGCATTGTAGGGATACAAACAGAGAGATTGGCATTCCCGCATCTCTCACCGAACCCCACAAAAGTACCCTGTACATGCGTTGCTCCGGCTTCTACTCCCATCAGGGTGTTTGCCTCTGCCATTCCTGAGTCATTGTGGGTATGAATACCAATTTTCACCCCCGGAAACTTGCTTACTACTTCCTGGGTAATCTTATATATTTCAAAAGGAAGCACCCCTCCGTTTGTATCGCAGAGAACCAGGCATTCTGCTCCGCCCTCAACTCCTGCCTGCAGTGTTTTTAATGCATATGCAGAATTTGCCTTATATCCATCAAAAAAATGCTCAGCATCAAATATTACCTCTTTCCCGCGTTTGGAGAAAAAAGCTAACGTATCCTGAATCATGGCAAGATTTTCATCAAGAGTTGTCCTGATAATATCAGTAACATGAAAATCCCAGGATTTTCCGAATATAACTACTACAGGAGTATTGGCTTTCAGCAGAGACTGAACATTAGTATCCTCTTCTGTAGTTATCTCCCGGCGCCTTGTGCTTCCAAAAGCGGCAAGCTTAACTTTTTTCAGATCCAAATTCTCAGCCAGATGGAAAAATTCCAGATCTTTCGGATTTGATCCCGGATTTCCAGCTTCAACATAGGTAATACCCAAATCATCAAGTGTCTGTAATATTTTCAATTTGTCATGTACTGAAAAAGAAATTCCCTCAGCCTGAGCTCCGTCGCGCAAAGTAGAGTCAAATATCTCAATTTTCTGTTTCATGTTTTTCCTCGAATAGTATATTGTTAACCGCAAAAAGGTAGGCTTTTATACTTGCACCAATAACATCAGTACTTACACCGCGACCCTTATAAATTTTATCATTCCGGCTTACCCGCACTGAAACTTCTCCCTGAGCATCTTTTCCTTCGGTAACCGCATGAATAATATACCCTTCCAGGGTACAGGCGGTTCCGGTGATTCTCTCAATGGCATTAAAGGCAGCATCTACTGGTCCGTCCCCGGTAGAGACATCCTCATAATCTTTTTTGTCCCTGGTCAGTGCGATCGCAGCTGTGGCAGTTATATTATTTCCGGAGTTAATAACAAATCGTTTCAGGGTATAGGTGGGTACTATCAGAGTACTTCGTGTCTCCATAAGTGCCTCAAGATCACGATCTGAAACTGTCTTCTTCCTGTCCGCAAGTTCTTTAAACTGCCCGAATACTTCATCCATAACTGCTTTATCTGAGGCATACCCCAGCTCTTTCATTCTCTCTACAAATGCATGTCTTCCGGAATGTTTACCCAGTACCATAGTATTTGTTTTAAGACCAATGGATTCAGGAGTCATAATTTCATAGGTTGATGAGTTTGCCAGCATGCCATGCTGATGAATACCCGCTTCATGAGCAAAAGCATTTGCTCCCACAATTGCCTTGTTCGGCTGAACCATAACACCGGTTATGGAGGAGATAAGTCTGCTGGTTTTATTCAGTTGTGTGGTGTCAATTGAAAAATCGATATCATACTGATCTTTTCGTGTTTTCAATGCCATAATCAGCTCTTCAAGGGCAGCATTACCCGCTCTCTCACCAATTCCATTTACGGTACATTCAAGCTGAACAGCACCTTCACGAACTGCTGCAAGTGTGTTTGCCACAGCAAGTCCCAGATCGTTATGGCAGTGTGCGGAGATTATTGCTTTATCAATATTGGGAACATTATTCCGGACTCCCCGTATTAAAGCACCATACTCTTCAGGTGTGGTATATCCAACGGTATCCGGAATATTAATAATCCGGGCTCCGGCAGTAATAGCGGCCTCAAAGATTCTATAGAGGAATTCCGGATTACTTCGGGATGCATCTTCTGCAGAGAATTCTACCTCAGGGCAAAGATTTCTTGCATAAGCAACCATCCGGGCTGCCTGCTGCAGAACTTCTTCGGGTTGCTTTTTCAGCTTATACTTCATATGAATATCTGAAGTGGCTATAAAGGTATGAATC
>CAZMOX010000109.1:0-8106 GCA_964567895.1 uncultured Spirochaetales bacterium
TTCCTGCGAAGGGATTATCCCGACACGCATCAAGTACCACCATGTTGAAGCTGTTTTGAGCTTCACTTATATAGTCCAAGATCTCTTGAGCTGATAGCGCTTTGCGCCGTAGTTCATTCTCACTGTGAATGTCAGCATCTACAGGAAGTAAGTAATTCACACCAGAATACTGCACAGCATGCCCTGCATAATAGAAAATCCCCGCTGAATTTGGATCACGCCTTAACTTCTCAGCAAAAGTGAAGACTTCGTCTTCCATCTTTCCAATATCAGCATCTAGTACTACGGTGGTATTAAATCCAATACTACGTAGCACAACTCCCACATCAGTGGCATCGTTTACAGGATTGGTTAACCGGGTAGTGTATTCATACTCACTATTTCCTATGACCAACGCAAAACGTGGACTTTCTTGAGCAGAAACTACAGCCGCAACCATCCAAAGTAGCAGTATCAGCAGAACGAGTAACTTTTTGATAGGCTTCATTATTATCTCCAAAAAAAACTTCTCGATATGCATTCTGTTTGTAACCATATCCAGGTAGAGAAAAGTGCTGTCCTCTAATCACAACAGAAAAAGCACGATACATTGTGTAAACTAATTTTTATCAGCCAGCTCTTGCTCAAGATATTCCAGAAGAAGCTTTGCCTCATAAGCGGCACTGCTGCGCTCCAACGCTTCAGCCTTCAACCGGTAGGCTTCCTTCAAATTTCTCTTAGGATAGGAATAGAGCACCCAGACCCCGCCGTTAGCATCCTGCCACGATTCTTCCATCGTAGCCCCGTTTATAGCAACATTCACAATCTGAGATGAGATACTTTCCATCATCTCCAGCGTCTGTGATCCTGATTCACCTGAATCCTGAAAGTAATTGGTAAGCGCTCCCCGTACCGAGGTCGAAGCCCAGCCGGCTATACGATCTTTGGCTGTTGATTCTGCCCGTACCAGTGAATTCTGGTAGTTGGAAAGCTTCCCGTAGCCAACAGCGTAAAAGGTGGTTAGAGTGGCTGGAGGATTGGTCGTCCAGGCAGGAGAATCGTCAGTGTTGAATTTTGATGCACAACCAGCAGTCACTACAATAAGCAGTGATAAACGATAAAAAACATGAATACTATAAGTTTTTTCATGAGGATCTCTCCTTTGGGGGTTATACCGCTAAAGACTTTAAAAGATTAATGGGGAACTACAGCTAAAGAGTAATACCGATTAGAAGCCGAATCATACCAGCGAGCTAGTACATAAAAACCCTGTAAAGTTCCTTCAGAAATCTGCAGTACACCCTCTTGAAACGATTCCTGAGAACCGCTGCCGGTATTCAATGTACTGCTAGTTGAATAGGAACGGGCTTGGGTAACTGCCCCGGAACTCAGCCTTAAAAGCTGCTCGGCAGCCAGCACATCTGCAGCCTCAAGAGAATCACGTACAAATCGGTAACCCAGGGTCTCCCCGACTGCAGTAAGATACCCGGGAATCTTGGGTAGTTGATCTACCCAAGACGGCCTTCCCGTGAGATCGTATGTTTCTGTAAAAGGCCGGGGAAGAGCGGGAACTGATGGATCTGTGGCTATGACCACAATTCCTACACCAGAGTCACCACGCACTTCACGCAGTTCAAGGCGTTCGAGAATCTCTTTGATTTCGTTTTCAAAATAGACAGCACTGCCCTCAGTAGCAAAGGAGAGCATTCCTGCTTGCGCCGATGATTCTGATACAAGTGAGCTTTCCACCTGGATACGGTGGGAAATCGCTATCGAGCGGGCACATTGATAGAGTGCCTCAGATACCATCTTGTTCGTGTCTACATAGGGAGCAGAGATTCCCAGATAGACATTCATCGGATAATCATCCAGATTCCACAGCGATTGAATTGCCTTGATCTGTATATCAGACAGCAATGTTTTCGAATTGGGGGTTACACACCCAATAAAAGTAAAAACAAGAACCAATACGAAAACTACTGCTGCAAAACGAAAGATGATTTTCATCAGCTGCCGCTTCATCTACACCTATTCATCGGAAATGGTCTGTTCCAGCAGCTTAAGTGCCTCATCCATCTTAAACTCAGCAAAAGATGCCGCCTCGTTAGTCTTGAACGACTCTTCAGCTGCTTCGAAGGCTTTAAGCGTATTTTCAATGGGAATAGAAACCAATACCCATACACCACCGTCTTGATCCACCCACAGTTCTTCCTGTGATACACCGACTAACGAATTGTTTGCAACCTGACGGGAAATCGATTCAAATGCCTCAATCGACTGCCGGTTGTCACCGGAACCGAAATCGCTGGTGTAATTAATTATGACACTTTTAACTGTTGTGTCAATCCATTGGGAAATCTTTTCTTTCGCCATGGCATTGGCTCGCTGAATCGAATTGGCTTTGTTGGACAGTTTTGCATAACCCGATTCAAAATGATAGTCGGCAGACCGGGGAATGGTGTTTACCCAGTCAGGCTGTGGCTGCCCTTCAGCGCCAATAATCGGCTGGAATTGAGGTTCTTCAGCAACCTCTTCAGTCATTGTCGCACAACTTGCAAACAGCAGTCCAGCAAGGATTAGTGTGACCAGAATCTGTACAGTCTTTTTCATATGATGCTCCTTTCCATTTTAACACTACACCGCACACACATAAAATATGGCTACATACGGTATTTACTTGGCTTATATTACCTTTTGCATTGTAATATAGTATGTTATTTTAAACAATGAAAATATATTGTTTATCTTTTCACTCATAATTAATGGTACCTATTTCTGTAATAATAGTTGCAATCAGTAAAAAAAGGTTGACGGGAATACAGAGTAGAGTATCATGGAAGTATGAAGCGAATACTATTTTTTACCCTTGTAATAATTATCATCTGCATCCCGATTTATAGTGCTCCCCTTTGGGTTGAAACATACGGCAGTGCCGGTCTTTACCGATTACCGGAATATCTGAGCGGGTACGGTTTTTCGGATCTACCTTCGGTTGCCGAACGACTGGCTGCGGCACAGGATTCAGCCCTTTCCCAGCTGTCACGGCAGGTTCGCATGAGGGTAACGAGCGTGGAGGACTACACTACCGAAGATGACGGCAGCTCGAGTAGTGCCCGGTATGTAACTAATGTGCAGACAGCATCAGAGCTGAACATCAGCGGTGCGCGGTTTGAAGTCTATGAACAAGGTCGCACTACGCATGCACTGGCCTATATTAATACAGAGAGTCTCTATCGGCAATTTTATCAGCAAACCGCCGATGCACGTGATCGTTTCAAGATTGCGCTTGCCGCTGCCGACACAGCGGTTGAGCAGGGAAGCCTCTCTAGTGCACGCAGAAGACTGGCCGAGGCTGATACTGAGCTAACGGTTATGATCGAATCCTCATCTGTGCTCAGAGCCATTGCTCTTGTATCTGACACGCTTTCTCAATCCTTTACAGCTGCTCCGGTAGTCTCTACTCTTCTCGAAGGTCAGATGCGGGAACGCTGGAGTTTGATTGATACCTATCAGCCGGCGGATCTAGCCCAGGCGGTGATCGTTTTGGCCGAGAATCTGTCTGAACAACTAATCGTACCGGCGCAGGTGATGCCCTTACTCTATCAGGACGGTGATTTCTCCAGCACCTTCGGCAACCGCATAGCATTGAAGCTGAACGATGTCCTGAGAGAGAAAACCCGCATCCCCAGTACTAATGATACGGCTGTTATACGTGGCACCTACTGGGTAGATCTGGATCAAGTGGAGATATATGTGACAGCGCGTAGTGTGTCCACCGGTAAGGTACTCGCATCGACACATACTATCATTCCTGTTAATGCGCTGAATGCGGAGTCTCTCAAACCAGTCAACATGGATACTGCACTCCTGGATGGACAGATGCTCTTAAGCGATCAAATTGTCGACGGAGGTCTCGAGATCGAAGCATGGACCGATAGGGGACGCAATGAACACACCCTCGTTTTTACTGAGGGAGAAGAAGTGCAGTTCTACTTTCGGGTTAACCAACCAGCCTTTCTACAGCTCACGTATGTTCTGGTAACCGGAGATGCTGTGCTGCTTGAGGAAAGCTTTTACATCGGCATTGATCGGGTAAATCGGGTGGTGGCGCTACCGGATACTTTCCAGGTTGTTCCACCCTTTGGAATAGAGCGGCTGATTATTACTGCACATTCTCAAGCTCCCCCCTTACCCGATGTAGTTCCCCGTATAATTGAAGGTCAATGGTACGATGTGTTTAGGAGCGTAGAGGATACCGTGGCAGCCACACGAGGACTGGCCAAGGTGCAGAAAGCAGGAGAACCGTCAAACGTCAGGGTTGGGGAAACCTCCCTGGTAATTACAACAATGGCGCAGGAACAAAACTAAAACTAAAAATGAAATACAGCTGTTGAAGCATGCAAACACTATGCTGAAGCTTCAAGTGGCAAAAAATTACTAAAATGAGGAAAAGTATGCAGAAACTGATTCGTATTGTTATTGTTCTCACTCTTATTCTGGTGCTCTTTGGCTGCGCTACCCCATCGCGTACTGTTTCCAGAATCACCTCAGATACGCAGACCGATCTTAGCGGGCGCTGGAACGACACTGACGCACGCCTCACTGCCGAAGCGATGATTTCTGATGTGCTGTCCCGGTCATGGCTGCGGCAGTTTCTTCTTGCCAATGCACGGGTGCCCGTGGTGGTAGTCGGAGATGTACGCAATCTCAGCTCCGAGCACATCGACACTACTCCATTCATCAGCGATATAGAAAGAGAGCTGATAAACAGCGGTGAGGTGCGATTTGTTGCTGGTGATGAAGTACGGACCCAAATTCGGGCAGAACGTCTCGATCAACAGACACAGGCCCGGGAAGATACCATAGCCCGGTTAGGGGCTGAAATTGGAGCCGATTACCTGCTCCGTGGTTTAATTAGTTCCACAGTCGATGCCGTGGATGGCCTGCGGGCGGTCGCTTATAAAATCACCCTCGAACTGATCAGCATAGAGACCAACGAAAAGGTCTGGATTGGGGACAAAGAGATCAAAAAGCTTATTGAGCAGAGCAACCTCCGTTGGTAACCGAAGCAGAGGAATACTCGTGTGAATAATAAACTCTATCAGGTAGTGGGAGTAACAGCCTTGCTTACGCTCCTCTTATCTACCGCAGGTTGTCTAACACTTGGAAGAAACACGCTGTTTCTCAATGCTGACCGAGAATACCAGCTGGGAAACTATACTGCCGCTCGAACCATAGTTGAAAACAATAAAAGTGAATTTTATAGGGATCAGGATCAGGTGCTCTACCATCTTGAGGCGGGAATGCTCAGCTTTTATAACCAATCTGCAGCTGATGCAATCGGTCATCTTGAAAAAGCAGAGCAGTTGATTGAAGAGTACTATACGAAGAGCATCACTCAAGCAGCGGGCAGCTGGCTTATTAATGATCTGCAAGTAGATTATAGTGGAGAGGATTTCGAGGATATCTACTGCAATATATTTAAAGCCCTCAGCTATCTACAGCTTGGTGATAAAGATGCCGCTTTTGTTGAAGTGCGCCGGACAAACACCAAGCTAGATCTCCTTGAGGACAAGTACTTACCTTTGACACAGGCTTACAATCAGTCAAATGATGCATCTGGAGTCAGTATTACGACAGGATCAAGTCGTTTCTATAATAGCGCCCTGGCAAGTTATCTGAGTCTACTGATGTACCGGGCAGCAGAGAACTACGACGGAGTGCGTATCGACTGGCAGCGGTTGCAGGAAGCCTTTACCCGACAGCCTGAGCTCTACCCCTTTGCAATCCCCTTCACTGACGCTATAACTCTGCCGCAAGACCGAACTCGACTCAGCATCCTCGCTTTTACCGGCAGATCACCGGTGAAGCTTACCTCGACCCTCTGGATCCAGACCCAGGAAAATCGTGTTTATATTACTGCCGCATCCGAACATGACCAGATTGGACAAACACTCAGCCAGTACCTGGATTTTGAGTTTCCCGGAATCAAAGCCGGGTATCGATTCAAATTTGAAATTCCACGTATGGAAACACAAGGTTCAGACGTGCATAGGATCCAGGTTGTGGCGAACGGACGTGTTCTTGGTGAGCTGGGACTACTTGAAGACCTGCAGAGGATTACCCTTGATACATTTTCCATTCGCGAACCTCTAATTCTGCTACGCTCGGCAGCCCGCACTATCATCAAAGGCATAGCATCCGAAGCGGCAGGAAGCAGCATCGAGAAGGTTGGTGCTGAATCAGGATCTCTACTGCTTGAAATACTCGGTTATGTAGGGAGAAAAGCCGTCGAGACCGCTACAGAGATCAGTGAACAAGCTGATTTACGAGTCTCACGCTACTTTCCAGCATTTGTACATGCAGGAGAATGGGATCTTCTGCCAGGCGAATATGAGGTGCAGATCAAATATTATGGTATTCAGGGACTGCTTTATACCGATGATCTGGGAAAAATCGTGCTGGGATCGAATAAGAATAACCTGAATCTCATCACCTCAGTTTTCAGCCGATAAGAGAAAAAGGAGCTGCGATGAACACTATAATCCGAAACCTTCTAGTAATTATAACGATAGGGATGCTTTTTGGCTGTACCAGCAGCCAGGCATTTTCCGTTGTAGACCGAACTACAGACTATCCCGCTTGGTACCTCGATCCTGATTCTGTCTATCCAAAGCAGAATTACCTGGCTGCTGTCGGCAGCGGAGACACCCGCCGGGATGCCGAAGAACAGGCTCTTACCGTGCTGGCACAGCTCTTTAAGACCCGGGTTGAGGTCGACTATCAGGTTCAGGAGCGGTATCAGGAAATCATCACTGCCACAGGTGTGCTAACAAAAGAAGAAATGGAACTTTCCAAAAAGTCTAGTTTCAAGTCTGATGAAGAGTTGCTGAATGTACGCTTCGGAGAGGCAGCAGTTGATACTCAGGGACAAGTCTATACAATCGCCTATCTAGACAGGATTGAGACTGGTAAGATATACCTTAACATCATACGTAAGAACTCGGCCGGAATAGAACGGCTCATTGCTCAGGCGGCGCATACTTCAGATATTCTAGATCGCCATGCAGCCATATCAGCTGCTGTGGTTATTGCTGCCGGTAATGAAGTCCTTGCGGAGCAACTGCAGATAATCTCTCCCTCAATGATGATGATGGCGACCTCTGGATATAATTATCAGCAGCTGTTAGCACAACAAGCCGAGCTGATAACTCAACTGCGCGTTAAACTCTCTCTGAGCGGCGATTACTACGGGCGTTTATCGGGAGTTGTCGCTCAGGCACTCAGCATGGAGGGATACGCAATCTCATCCGAATCGGCGGTCATGGTGGTTTCAGGGGAGCTTAAACTGGTTCCGGTAGTCCTCAATCCCGAATTCAAGACCGTCCGCTGGATACTTATACTAACCGCCTCAAAGCCGGACGGAACGATTATTGCAGCGTATGATTCCCAAGGCAGAGCCTCAGGAATTACCGATGATGCAGCCGCATCATTTGCTTACCAGGATATCCGTACCGTAATCGAAACTGAGTTTATGCAGAAGCTTCGCACCGCAATTGACTGGGAGGTGTTCGGGACTGCGGATAATTCACTCTGATACGTAAACTGAGCTGTGGGTTTACCGTGATATCTAATCCCGGAAAGTTGATTACATAGTTTTTCAAACAACAAGTTAATTGATAAGATATATTTGAAGAAAAGAGAGTTCGATGAAACAGCTAGGGTGTTCAAATTGCAGGAAAATCACGAATCATAGAGTGCTTTACCAGCAAAATGAATCACAACAAAAAGAATATGATTATCATGCTCGCCTTGAGTACATGCTTATACAGCGTCTGGGATGTAATGAGATTACCTTCAGACATGAATTTCATGACTTTGAGACACAAATGGAAAATTCATTTACCGGAATCCCAGGCTATGAGATAAGAGTCCAGAACTATCCTGCCTATCTTGATAGATACGCAGGATTAAATGGAATGTATTCCATTCTAAGTATTATCAGAAATATCTATCAAGAAACTTTGGATGCGATAACTTATGAAAACTATATTTTGTCTGGCATTGGACTTAAAGCAATAATCGAAGCAATTGTGAATGAAAAGAAAATTCAAGGCAGTAGCTTGG
>CAZMOX010000110.1:0-7882 GCA_964567895.1 uncultured Spirochaetales bacterium
TATTGATCCTACTCTGTACAAATCCCTTGCCAGAAGGATTGAAGATATCCTGACAATACTCCGGTACCGGGAACATTTCCCACAAAAGAACACATTTTCTGGGGAAGTGGGGTGGTAAGTTGCTTTTGGATAAAGGAATAAGAAGAGTGGGTGTTAAGCTGGCCAATCTTTTGAACCGGGTACCGATTCCACAAAAACGCACATTTTCGGTGGAAGTATAGTTGGAATGAGGGTTTTCTTTTTTTTGAGTTTTTTATATTGTCTGATAGTCTGAATAAAGAACAAATAGATCCAGTGACAGCTTGGATAATTCACTATTCATAATTTCCCCTGATATTCTCTAATCAATTTTTGATCAATGTGTACTTTTATATCCCCTTCCAACTTTTTTTGTTTATCACTCGCACACTCCTCACAGCACCGCTGTTCCTTCACGAAATGGTCTTTACACATAAAATCTCTCCGACACCCCTGACATTCAAAGGTGTTTTCTATCACATTCCTCATTCCGCAAATCGGGCATTTATCTATCTGGGTACTGATCACACTTACTGTCTGGGCAGTGCTTTCAGTCTTTTTCACCTTCGACATCTGTACGGTCCGATACAGAATTGCATGCCCTCCCTTCTGATGCCCCGCTGATATCAAGGAACCAAACAGAGGAACTTGCCCTGATACTCCCCGTTTTACCCGATCGTAGATATCTGACCCGTCTATCCACTTCTTATCCGTCTGGCTTAGTGCATCCAGCACATGATAAGCAAACGGAGAGTGTCCTTCAAACCCCATATCTGCTACCGGTTCACTCATCCCGCTAGTTATTACTTCTCGAGACCGATATTTATCCGCCGCTTCGGTGTAACCTGTTTGCGCCCTGTTTCCTACATCCCTGCTACCATCTAGGAGATCACCGGAAAAACAGGAATCATTGAGCAATAATATATGCCGGGCCGGGATACTTCCGAGCATCCCCCGTATCTGTTGACTAGACAGCCATCTGTCCTTATTTTCTTCATCTGTACCCGCATCATACGGTAACCAATAATTTGTTTTTTCAAAATCATCTGTTTTCCCATGTCCGGCGTAGTAGATAATTAAAGTGACCTGTGTACGTCGTCAATTGATTCGAACAAAGCCTAGCAAAATTCTAAGCTATAGATTCTGATGTAATCTTAAAGCCATTTGCCTTCCGGCGCAAGCGCATAGTTTTTTGTTTTATCTTCCTCCTTTGAGCAAAGATTTGATGTTCCCGATCTTCATACTTATCAGGTGGGGTAATATTGCCTAACGATTCATACTACCTAACTTTCTCGATGCTGTTGTAATAATCCCATACTTCACCTCTTCTGGAAGGTGAAGTGCGGGTAATGCTAGTAATAATTGTTCTAACTCATCAACTTGTTGCCCTAAAAGTAAACTAAAACCTTCCGGGACGCCAAATTCCAAAGGTCCAGCTACTAACTGCTGGATTGCTGCTAACTTTTGCATATTAGCTAGTAACAGCTCATAAGTATCCGATGATACAATCATGAGTGGTAGATCTTCCATTCTTACGTCAATTTTAGTTTATTATCCTCCAAACACCAGTAATATCGGATAAACAGGAAAATCGCAATCAACCTTGAGGGTTACTTACTTCTAGGTATGCCTTCTTCCTAAATATAGTTATGCATAATTGTTCGGTACAAACTCGATCAGTGGGAAATTTTCATCAGAGTTTATTCAAGGTAATCTAAATGGGAATGAATACATTTCCACTTTTTCAGAAGAGGTTCTATGCCTATTCTACTTTTGGGTAACCTGTCAAAGTTATAAAATGAAGTCATTGATGTTAACTAAAAACTTCCTTACTAATACGGAGTTAAAGTTTATAAACTATTACCGGCGATCGGTAAAGGGGATACTGTTTTTTTTACACGGAAACGCTTCAATTTGTCATTCTGCGATGTTTTTGGGTGATTATCCATATTTATTATAATTGAAAACTTTTATATAAAAGTAGTCCATCTGTGGTCCTTTTTGCTGAGCTTTTCAAAATATGAATATTTACTGGAGATGGACTTGAACCTATTTTTATGTTTTACTGCGTTTTATTAGTCTTTATAACCCTTGGGACGAACCAATCTTTATCCTGAGTAGATTTCCCTTATGTATTCTTTATCTAACTAAATATGGTTTTCGATAGTACTTCTTAGATTAGCTAAGTTAAGAGGTTTATTGAGATAGTTAACAGCACCTAATTGAAAACATTTTTGCCTAATTAATTTACTGTCTAAACCGGAAACAAAAATAATCGGGATATCCTTTGTTTTATCATTATCTTTCAATATTTTACACGCTTCAAACCCATCCATATTCGGCATTTTAATATCAAGTAGTATTAAATCAGGAGCTTCTTTTCTCGCTAAAATCAAAGCATCTTCACCATTGGTTGCTGTGAGTATTTTGTAATGTTTCCTTAGCATCTTATCGAGTAAGTCCAAATTCTCAATTTTATCATCAACAACGAGAATTGCTTTTTCAGTTTTCATTGAATTATAAACTCCTTATGTGAAAAATCTGGAGGAGTAACAAGAGTACCTGTCATACTAAACCCATATTTGAAAAATAACTATGGGTTTAGTATGACAGGTACTATACAAGAAGGTGTTTTCGATATTTCCCTCCTTGTTTTCTCCCCAGATTCTTCCCTGGACCTGGCCGTTGATGAAATCAAGGCTGAGATAATGCCCATTTGATTCAGTGTCGGCTCTGAAAACAGTACTGTTTTTTCCAGTTTCCTCCATAGCACTATTGCATCGTAGACGGAAGTTAAGTACCTACCTTTTCATATAAAAGAGTTCGTACCCGCTGAGAGACTTCAGAGATAAAAATTGATCTGTATCTCGTATTTTACCCGATTGATTTTTCAGCAGTTTTGTAAGAGGAACCAGCTCTTTAATAGAAAAGGAATTACAGTCCGCTTTGCTCCGAAATATGCATTTAATTCTACATCTGAAAAAGCATCTCTTCGTACCTAGGAAAGGGCCAGTAATTTTTTCCTATAAGGCACTCAAGATTGTCTCCGTGTTCACGCACCTCATCCATCAAAGGAAGAAGCCTATCCTGCAGTTCGTATGCTTTTTCATACTCAAAACCTTCCTCTATAAGATTAATGCTGACCTTCGCCAGCTCGTCAGTCTTTCTCAGGAGCTCAGAAGAATTATGATGAATTTCTCGTAGCATATCTTCTTCGGCACCTGTGTCGAGACCTTTTAAAAGATTTTTTGAATTGTAAAGTGAAGAAGCTATTTCCCCCGCATATTTTAGGGCTGCCGGAACAATCTGCAGCTTTGACATTTCAGCCATTACTCCGGCCTCAATATTTATTTCCTTGATATATTTTTCTACACCAATATTAAACCGCGACTCAAGTTCAAGGAGGCTAAAAACATTCTGCCTTTTAAAGAGTTCCACCGCCGCTTCAGATTTTATTTCAGGAAGAACATCAATTGTTGTAGGATAGTTCTTTAAACCTCTGCGCTCAGCTTCATCAAACCACTCCTGAGAATAACCGTCTCCATTGAATATGATCCTTTTGTGCTCTCTGTAAAAATCTCTGATTATCTGTTCCGACTCCTTTTCTGTATCATCCGCCATTTCCAGCCGGTATGATACTTCGGAAAGGATTTCTGCAACTGCTGAATTTATAACTATATTGGGTTTGGCAATGGAGCCCGAAGACGGGGGCATTCTGAATTCAAACCTGTTTCCAGTGAAGGCAAACGGACTGGTTCTGTTTCGGTCTGTAGCATCCTTAAACAGCCGCGGAAGGTTGGAAGTTCCCATTTTCACCATATCCTGCCCGTTAACAACGGCATCCTTTCCCTTTGCTATTCTCTCGAGAATAGCTGTAAGTGTTTCTCCGAGAAAAATACTTATTATCGATGGTGGAGCTTCATTTCCTCCCAGGCGGAGGTCATTTCCCCTGCTAGCAGCTGAGTACCTCAGCAGGGGAGCATATTTATCGACCGCCCTGAGTATGGCTACCAGAAACAGCAGGAACTGCTTATTTTCATGGGGATCATCGCCGGGCTCAAGAAGGTTTATCCCGTCGTCGGTTGAAAGCGACCAGTTGTTGTGCTTTCCAGAGCCGTTTACTCCCTGAAATGGTTTTTCGTGGAGCAGGCAAACCAGATCGTGTTTCTCTGCAATTCTTTCCATCATCTCCATCTCAATCTGATTGCTATCCGCCGCGATGTTGGCGCTACTGAATATATTAGCAAGCTCAAACTGGTTGGGAGCTACCTCGTTGTGCTGTGTTTTTGCACTTATACCGAGTTTCCAGAGCTCTACGTTCAATTCGCGCATGAAGACTTTTACTCTTTCCTTGATTGTGCCGAAGTAGTGATCGTATAGTTCCTGCCCCTTGGACGGCATTGAGCCGAAGACCGTCCGTCCGGTAAGAATGAGATCGGGGCGCTTTTCAAGAAATTTCCGGTCTATCAGAAAATATTCCTGCTCGGGTCCTACGGTGGTGTTTACCTTTTGGGAATGCTGATTGCCCAGGGCTTTGAGAACCCTCATGGATTGATCACTTACAGCCCGCATCGATTTTAGGAGAGGCGTCTTGGTGTCGAGGGCGTGGCCGTGATATGAAATAAAGCCCGTGGGAATTGTCAGGGTTGCCCCCGAGGCGTCGGCCTTAAGAAAGGCCGGGCTTGTCGTATCCCAGGCTGTATAGCCCCTGGCCTCGAAGGTCTCTCTGAGGCCCCCTGAAGGGAAGGAAGATGCGTCGGGCTCTCCCTGTAGAAGGGATTTTCCGCTGAAATTGAGAAGTACATTCCCGTCGGTAGTAGGCTCGATAAATGAATCGTGCTTCTCGGCCGTCGACCCGGTCAGGGGCTGAAACCAGTGGGTGTAATGGGAGGCTCCCTTCTCTACGGCCCATTCCTTCATGGAGAGGGCTATTCTCTCACTGAGTTCTTCGGTAAGGCGTTCTTCGCCCTTTTGTACCCTTTTGAACTGTTCATAGTGTTTTTGAGACAGCCTCTCTTTCATTACTGAATTACTGAAAAGATTGCTACCGTAGATAGATGTAATTGAAATATTTTTCTGGTCCATTGTTATTTTAAAATCTCCTGTTCTTTCAAATCTTCAAGCCACCCGCCGGTTTCATTCAGCTCCCTGATTATGATATCAGTGCTGCCCGGTTCATCTTCTGCCCTGGCGTGAATTCTATTCATTACTAACTGATTATTGTGCCTTCCGCAGATCTCAATCTTACCTGAGTCGTGACCCATGATAAACTTAAACCGCTTAGCATATCCGTCGAGACGCTGCCTGGCGCTGGTCACTGTGTCTACGCCCTCTTTGAGGGGAATTTGAAAATGGTTCCTGACCCTACTCACGGGCATGCACTGGTAGAGGTAGTAAGGGTTTATTCCAATCCTCACTAACCCGTTCATCAGATCTTCGAGATCATCCGCTGTATCATTCACCCCCCTCAGAAAGACGGTCTGATTGTTTATAGTTGTTCCTGTCTGTCTTATGAGCAGCGCGGATTCTTCCGCCGCAGCTGTTATCTCATTGACGTGGTTGAAGTGGGTAGGGAGAAAGAGACTTTTTTTCCGGTTGAAGGCGGTAAAAAAGTTGAGCAACCGGTTGTCCATAAATCTTTGAGGAAACACTACTGGAGCACGGCTGCCTATCCGCACGTAATTTACATGAGGAATATCCTCAAGAAATGAGAGCATTTTCATTATTGTTTCAGTCGGCAGAAGCATAGGATCTCCCCCCGATATTATTACGTTTGTGATCTCAGTGTGCTCAGAAATATACTCAGCAGCCTTTCGGAAGTTTTCTACCGTTTGATCATTGGGAAGGCCTACCATGCGTTTTCTGAAGCAATGACGGCAGTACATTGAGCAGTATTCTGTTGCTACAACCAAGGCCGAATAGGGATATTTATGAAGAATTCCATTGCCCTTGTCGTGTTTGTCATCACCGTATGGATCTGTGGTGGTTTCGCCCAAGGATCCCTCAATTATCAGTTCTTCTGTTGAGGGAACCGCCATTTTACGTATTGGATCATCCTGATTATCGGGATCGATAAGGGATAAATAGTACCGTGTTATGTTCATAGGGTGGATATCAGTAACCCTTTTCAGTTCCTCTGCTTCTTTAACCGGGATAAATCTCTTTAGTTCTTCAACTGAAGTTATGTTGTTTTTCAACTCTTCTTTCCAATCAAAATCTTCTTCACATCTTTTTGTAATTAATTCCTGCTGCATAGTATCCATGCATCCTCCTTTATCTGTAAAACCGGAGAAACAAAAAAAAAGCACTCTAACTCTATAAATAAATTATAGAGTTAGAGTGCTTAAGCTTCGCCTTACGACTCGCTTTACGCCACATTATGTAGCATAATCCATTGCCTTCACGGCCCTAGATAAACCCCAGTTCTAAGAAAATTTTTCAATCATGCTTTCCCCATTAGTCTTCAGTTTGAACTACAGCTACAAATGCATCCGCAGTCTTACTGAAAAGGTAATTACCTGACTTACTTCAAGTTGTCATGGGTTAAGGATATAACTTCCTAAAAATATATTCAACCCGACCACCCTCGTTTTATGGCTTTTTTAACTTCAAGTATCTACCCGGTAATAATGGTTAGTAATGTTAAAAATTGTTTTCAATTATTCACTATATTAAAAGATAAGGTAGCAGATATAAAAGATATTCAGTATCTCTATTTTTTGCAAGGAACACCCTTAAAAGTAAAGTATGAATTTAAATCAACATGGTTTTATGAAATTCAAAAACATCGAGAAATTTCTTGTGCATATAAGCGAAGGAGACTTTGACAAGAAACGTGCCCTTTTCATTAAAGAACTTTTCATTTTTTTAGATAATAGAGAACAAGATCAACGGATGGAAATAATATTCAAACGGTTTGATGAAATATATCTCAAATATCGTGCAAGTTGTGATCTCTGGTACGCTCAAAATTCAATTGACAGGCTTAAACTAAAAATTGAAAGTGAAATTGTGGGGATTCTTAATCAAGTAAATGTAGCAATGGATAATTTGAAGACAGAAATCCTAATTATAGCATCTTCATCAATTGCAATAGGTCAGATAAATTTTAATGGTACTCTTTATTCAATTAAAAATCTGAGTATTATCGTAGCCATTCTAGTCTCTTGTATTATTTTTCAGATGATTATTAGTATCTCAAACAGAACTGTAAATCGGGTCTTTGATAAGGTAAAAGAAAGAGAGAAAGAATTATTAATCCAAACTAGGGATATTGAACATTCATTTATAACAGATACTATTACTCAAATGCGTGAAGATATAAACTTCAGACGTATTCATCTTATAATTTTCAATATTCTTCTTTGGATGCCATTAATAATATCTATCATTCTTATACTTGTTCACCAATATAGGCCTGAAGCACTAGAATGGATAATACCATTAGAAAACAAGAAGATATCTATTAATTAGAATACAATTAAGGCAATTTCAAAAATCAAAGAATAAAACTTCGTTTTATTCCGATTTTCTAGGAAATTTATCTGATTCAAATCATAGATTAGAATTTGAAGTTTTCTGATGAATAATTTATCTTTTTATATAGAATCTAATTACATAACTTCAGAAAACTTCACAAATCGAAGTTTGCTAAGCAAACGAATTATGCAATGCATAATTTTGAAAGATCCTCACTTGTATAAAAAATAAAAAAATCATCCAGTATAGGTTGTGTTCACAAACGTGGATACAACCTTTTTTCAACGAAACACTGTTGCAGGGGATCTGAAAGATCTGAATCGAAAACGGCTATGAAAACAAAATACGGTTGGATTTACCAATAATAAAAAAATAGGAGCAAAGT
>CAZMOX010000111.1:0-7790 GCA_964567895.1 uncultured Spirochaetales bacterium
CTCTCCAGCCTTAGGAACAGGTTTGTTTTCTCTGTTTGCTCCCCGTTTCCTCTGGACGGCTAAAACCTTACCGGCGGGATTTCCACCCGCTATATGTTAAAGCGACCTAAGCTCGGCCGCCCTGCTTGGCGCGGCCTTCTTTATGAGTTGGGGTTTTTTGTCCAGTTAATTAGACGCAGGCCTTAAGCTTTTTGAAAATAGGTATTGACAGCAGGACTCATCATAGTATAGTTAAAACTATGTCTGTCCCAATTGTTGCCACGAAATTATATATTCCATCATTACGGGATAATTTGGTACAACGTCCTCATTTAGTGGAACGATTAGAGCAAGCAGCTCATTGTAAACTGATACTGGTCTCTGCTGCAGCGGGTTTTGGAAAGACAACCCTAATAAGTGAATGGATCTATAGGTGTAAAAAGAAGGTTCTTTGGCTTTCATTGGATGAAGAACATCGAGATACCATGCGTTTCCTGACTTATATTATCACTGCTTTTCAAGGATTAATACCTGATTTTGGTATTGAACTACTAATGGATATCCAATCCTCCCAATCCCTACCTTTGGATTCTATTTTAGCTTCTTTGCTCAATGAAATCTCACAGTTGGAAAATGATTATTATATTGTTTTAGATGATTATCATGTTTTAGATTCTAAAGATATTGATAAAATCCTGATTTTCCTGATTAAAAATTCTCCTCCTGCCTTACATTTGATAATAGCAACCCGTGAGGATCCCAGTTTTCCCCTGGCTCATTATCGCAGCAAGGGTGAAATGGCAGAAATCCGAGAAAGGGAATTACGTTTTAGTCCTGAAGAGTGCTCACATTTTTTCAAGAAAATAGCGGGACTAGATCTTTCTGAAAGGGATCTCAATTCCCTTGATCAACGTATAGAGGGTTGGATTGCTGGTATTCAGTTAGCTGCTCTTTCAATGGAGGGACAAGAGAATCTTTCTGAATTTATACAATCTTTCACGGGAAGCCACCGTTTTATTTTGGATTATTTGATGGAAGAGGTCTTTAATCAGCAGTCTGAGCAAATACAGATCTTTCTTATATCAAATTCAATCTTGGATCGTATGTGCGGCTCTCTTTGTGATGCTCTTTACTTAGTTTCAGGTAGATCTGGTTCTCAGGTATTGCGTAACTTAGAGCAAGGAAATATGTTTATTGTCCCGCTAGATAACGAGAGAAAGTGGTATCGTTATCATCACCTATTCAGAGATCTTCTTAGACAAAGGCAACCCCAGGTTGACTTATCAGATTTGCATACCCGTGCCAGTAAGTGGCATGAGGAAAACAATCTTCCTTTGGATGCTTTCCGGCACTCTACTGCAGCAGGAGATCTTGAAAGAACTATTCGGCTTTTAGAGGGAAACAGCATTCCCCGCTATTCTAGAACTACAGTAAACCTCATTGAAAAGTGGTTAGGTTCTCTGCCTAAAGGAGTAATGGATAGCAGACCCCTTCTGTGGGTCACCTTTGCTTCTATTCTCCTGGGAACAGGTCAAGTTGAGGGAGTGGAAGAGAAACTACTGTCTGCAGAAATGGCCTTAGAAAACATGAAAGAAGATGATACCAAGAAGGATCTTATCGGTAGAATTGCTTCTTCAAGGGCAATAATAGCTGTTACCCATTATGATGGGGAGCAAACATACCGGGAATCAATGAAAGCCTTGGAATATTTACATCCTGAAAATGTAGCTTCCCGTACTATTTCTTATTGGACCTTGGCCCAGGCTAATGAGTTCTTGGGTGATAAGGAAAGTGCTAAAAAAAATTATAGGGAAACTATCCGTATAGGCCAGAATACGGGGAATTATCTCTTTGTTATCCTTGCTGAAGGGAGTATTGGTAATCTGATTGAATCAGAGAATAGCTTCCATGAAGCTGCAGATATCTATAATGGTATCTTGGAGAAGATTGGAAATCAGCCCCTTCCTGTGACCTGCGGTCTTTACTTAGGCTTGGCCCGAATTCATTACCAATGGAATGATCTAGAAAAAGCCCGATATTATGGCGAACGGGGTGCCCAGTTGGCCCGGAAATTTGAAAAGACTATCGACCGGTTTATTATGACTGATCTTTTTTTGGTTCAACTAGCCTTAGCGGAAGAGGATTTGCATAAAGCATCAACACTTCTGGATCAAATCCGCATAAAGGTGAAACAAAAAAGCTATGAAAGGCATTTCAGCGCTACTGTAGTTTTACAGGTGGAATTAAAGATAAAATTGAAGGATCTTGAAGCAGCTGAAAAGATTGCCCGGGATCATGACTTGCTTTTATCTCAGGTTAAGGTGCTTCTCATAAGAGGTGACTCCACAAAAGCTTTAACAATCTTAGAACCAATTTATAGGGAACGAGAAAAAGAGATTAGTGAATATAGGAAGTTGGAGATTCAAATCTATATGGCCATGGTTCAATTTAATCAGGGGCAAAAAGAAGAATCTTTTTCATTAATGGAAAAAATCCTCCAGGTCACTCAGCCGGAGGGTATAATGAGGATATTTATAGACCAGGGAATGATTATGTATCAATTGCTCACAGAACTATCTTCAAAAATAATATCCTCGGATTATATAGTACTCCTGCTTTCAAATTTTTCCTTTGCAAATGAATCTATTAGCAGTCAGCCTCTTTCTGAACCTTTGAGCCCCCGGGAACTTGAGGTCTTGGATCTTTTGTCTCAGGGATTAAGCAACCAGGAGATCTGTGATAAATTATTCTTGGCTATGGATACAGTAAAGGGCCATAATCGCAGAATATTCAGGAAGCTAGAGGTAACAAGCCGAACCATGGCAATTCACAAAGCCCGATCCCTCCATATCATCCCTTAAAAAAACTCTCAAAACAACACTTTTGTGTCTTTGATTCTATCCTGGATTAGATAATAATATTTAATAACGGGAGGACATCGTTTTGGAAATAAAAAGAAATACATCCCTTACATTTGGAATATTAAGTTCAGTACCGGCACGAGAGCTTCCAGATTTTCTATTAAAATTGGCTACTAGTAAAAACAGGTGATCATGGCTGGCGTTGACGAAACAACCAAATTGTATCAGATAAAAATTGAGGGTCATTATGAAGATTCGTGGTGTGAATTATATGAAGGTTTTTCTGTACGACAACTTCATAGGGGAAATTCCTTGCTAACTGGACCCATCCCGGATCAAGCAGCGCTGCATGGCCTTTTAAAACAATTTCGGGATATGGGAATAACAATAATTTCAATTAATAGAATCAAAGCGAATAGGAGATAAAGGGTATGAAGTTAAAGTCATTGTTCAATCACCGGAAAAACTTATCTGGTGTCCATGCTGTTATTTTAGATGTAAAAAGGAGAAAATTATGATAAAAAAAGAAGAAGTAAAAAACATCAAGATATATTTTATTCTCACCTACATTCTTTTCTGGGCACTGCTTGGTTTGACGGGATATTTGATATCCCTGGGAATACCAATCTTTTTTCAAAATATAATGAAAAATGTATGCGCCTGGACACCAACATTTATTCTATTGATCATGTTCAGAAAGCTCTATCCTGGCATAGGGCTTAAAGAATTTTTAAAACTGCATTTTTTGAAAAAAATCAATCCGGGAACGTTTCTTGTTTCATTCTTGTTACAAGCATTTATTCTGGTCCTGGTTGTCCTTGCCTATTTTATATGTAACAACAAACCGTTGAATACCATCACTTTCATCACCCCATCAAATCTCATCCCTCGGTGGATATCAGTATGGGGAGTTATAGCAGCCATATTGTTAATAACAGTAAATCTGTTAGAAGTAACGGGTATTATTTCTGAACTGATAATTTTGAAACTTCCTATAGTTTTGAACGAATTAGTTCTAGCGATATGGCTCTTAGTCAAAGGCTTTAATCCAACTGCAATAAAATCAGAATATGGCGAATAGTTGTTATAGAAATGGATAATAAAATGTTGCACCTGCCCTTTCTCCGCTTCGCTCCAAAAAACTCTCATTCCGAAAGTCCTTAAACTTTACGCCAAAAAGATACTTTTTCGGAGGCTTCCCGGGTACGGAAGTCTCGTATTACGGCGCCTGAATGGATAAACTACTTGGGAGAGTAATTGATGGAAATTCTTGACAACTAGTAACAAAAAGAGTACTGTCTAGTCTGACTAGTCCGATCAAGAAGTGGAGATAATATGGAAACTAACGCTAACACCTGGCAACTGCAGGATGCAAAAAGTAAATTCAGTATGCTGGTTGAAAAGGCATTGCATCATGAACCTCAGGTTGTAACCCGGCATGGAAATAATGCAGTAGTAATTGTTTCGTTTGAAGATTACAGAAAAATCATAAAGCCCGAAACAAATTTAGTTACCTTTTTACGGAATTCCCCTCTTATGGGATCAGAGTTGGATATTTCAAGAAACAAAGATATTCCCAGAGATATTGAATTATGAAATATCTTCTGGACACCTGTGTGATATCAGAAATAATTAAACCCAAGCCGGATGATAATGTTATTTCATGGATACAGAACCAGAATGAGGAAGATCTATATCTTAGCGTATTAACATTTGGAGAGATAGAAAAAGGTATAGAGAAAGCACCTGATGGAAGTAGAAAGAACCATTTGAAGTTATGGGTGGAAGGGGATCTGAAAAACCGTTTTAATGGAAAAATAATTCCAATAGATATGAGAATTGCAGCTAGATGGGGGGAAATCCAGGGTATTGCAGAGCTTGCCGGAAAACCAATGCCCTCCATCAATGGTCTTATTGCTGCTTCCGGGATTGTATATAATTGTACAGTAGTGACAAGAAATATTTCGGATATGGAACAGCGTTCAGCTGTCCTGCTTAATCCATGGCTGGATAGGTCTTCACAACATCAATCCTAAAGTGCTTTTACTGCCTCTTCTATTCTATACATAGCTAAAGGATACCAACTTAATTATTTAACTGACAAGGTTTCGAAATGCTGTCCGGATACTCCCGAAATCGGTGTCCGGATGTCGCCGAAATATGTACCGAGCATATTCATGAATATGCAGCACAGAGGGAAGATTATTTGTTGTTGTTTTACCTATAAATCAGAAGCCAAAAGCACTTTACTCAACTCACACATCCCAAAACTTGTACAAAATTGAAAATCGTTCCTAGAACCGGGCTCCTTTTCAGTCAAGTTTTTCGGAGCTTTCCTAGGGACCCTATCCCATAATCATATTCGGCAGCCACATGACAATCGGCGGAATATAGGTAATAAGCAGGAGCACCCCGAACATCAGGACGTAAAACGGCATATTTGCCTTTGCAACTTTTTCGATCGAGCTTTTTCCGATTGAGCTTCCTACAAACAGTGTTACACCTACCGGAGGGGTAATAAGGCCGATTGCCAGGTTCAGCATCATGACGATACCGAAATGTACCGGATGAAGACCCACACTAATGGCAACCGGAAGCAAAATAGGAGTACAGATCATGATGAGCGGCGCCATATCCATTATCATTCCGAGTACGAGCAGAATCATATTCATAATAAGCAGTATTAGATACTTATTTGTCGTAAGCCCCAGAAGAAACTCTGATGCAATCTTGGGCAGCCTGAGGTACGCAAGCATGAATCCAAACGCATTAGCCGCCGCAATAACCGGCAGAACAATTATCAGTGTTTTCAATGTTCTCTTCATAATGGGTGAAAACTCCCTGAGTGGGATTTCTCTGTAAATAAAGAACGAGACGATGAATGACCAGAAGCAGGCAATCGCAGCCGATTCGGTTGCGGTAAAAACGCCTGTAATAACACCGCCGACGATGATTACCGGAGTAAGCAGCCCAAGCACGGCATCCTTGATAATCCGGAGTGAATCTTTTATCCCAATTTTCTCGCCTTTCGGATATTTCCGTTTCATCGATATAAACCAGGTCATAATCATCATGCTTACGCCGAGAACAACACCCGGCACCAAGCCTCCAAGAAACATCATCCCAACTGAAATATTAACACCCGCAGCAAGAGCATAGATGATCATGTTATGACTTGGTGGGATCAGTATACCCTGAGTCGAACTTGAAATTGTGACTGAAGTCGCAAAGTCAGCATCGTATCCGTCCTTTTTCATCATCGGAATCATGATTGCGCCGATTGATGAAGTATCGGCGACAGATGAACCAGAAATTCCGCCAAAGAACATACTCGTAAGGATATTCACCTGTGCAAGTCCACCACGAAATCTGCCGACCATAATATTGGACAGATCAACAAGACGTTTTGAAATACCTCCGGCACCCATCAGCTGTCCGGCAAAAATGAAGAACGGGACAGCCAGCAAGGAAACCTTGTTAACCCCATTAACCATTCGCTGGAAAACCGCAGCAACTGGAATACCGAGGAAGAGTGCCGTGAAAATAGAGGACAATGCCAAAGAGAATGCAATTGGCATTCTGATCAATAGCAAAAGAAAGAATGAACCGAGTAAAATTAGTACTGCCATTTTAGTGTATGTCCTCCGTGTCCATCGATGTTATGATAAATCTGTTGTTTTTATCAAAGATTTGAATAAGGGTATATATAAGAATGAGAACTCCTGTCACCGGAAGGCCAAGATAAAGGATGCTGTTAGGCATAAGCCTATCGGAAAACGGATGTAGTTTAACAATAGCCATGGTTGCCGAGGACTGTTGTACTGAAATGCTTATTCCTTCAATAACAAAGAAGAAGCCGAGTGCAAGCTGGCCTAAATATATAACAGCGTCAAAGATTTTTTGAGCTTTCCGGGGAAGTTTGTCATAAAACAGAGTAATACTCAGATGCAGTCTTTCTCTTACTCCGATCGCCAGTCCCAATAGGGTAATCCAGATAACCAGGATGCAGGAAAACTCCTCGGTCCATGATGGGGTAGCGTTAAAAAAAAACCGCATAATAACGCGGTACATTGTCACTGAAGTAATTATTGCAATAAGAACCATCGCAAGTTTCTCGATAAAATGATTCAAGCAACGGTAAACCGTAATAAGGGCTTTCATAATCGCATCCTTGAAAGAAAAGTCTTCGGGGATTACCTCTCCGAAGACTTACAGCTGTGTCTATTTGCCAGCTGATTTAATTTTGTCTATCCAGATCCCATATTCGTCTTCGTACTTGTCGTAAACCGAAGCAACAGCTGCTCTAAATTTATCAATTTCAGACTGGGGAAGAGTGATGAACTCGATGCCTTTATCTACGAGAGTGTCGTAGGCAATCTGCTCATTGTCTTCATAAGCCTTAAGCTGTGTCTGCCAGAGATTCCTGCCGATTTCAAGAACGATGTCTCTGTCTTTCTGATCAAGCTTCTTATCGAGCGATTTCTTGCTTGCGATGAGCATGTCAGGAATCTGTACGTGTTCATCAAAGGTAAAGTACGGACAAACTTCATAATGACTCTGTGAAAGGTAGGTTGGGTGGTTACATTCGTTTCCATCGATTACGCCTGACTGAATAGCGCTGTATATTTCACTAAATGCCATTGGAACTGCTGACGCGCCCATTGCGTTAACCTGGTCGATACAAACCTGGCTCTGCATAACTCTGATTTTTAGCCCCTGAAGGTCCTCAAAGGTTCTTATAGGAGTTTTAGCGTAGTAAGATCGTGCACCTGCTTCGAAGAAACTGACTCCGTAGAGGTCGGCGGATTCACATGTTGCCAGCAGATCTTTGCCCACATCCGAAGAAAGAACATCCCATTTCTGGTCTCGGCTTTCATAGAGGAAAGGCATTGAAAGAACACCCATTGCAGGCACGAATGACACCATCGGAGATGCGCTTACATCACCAAA
>CAZMOX010000112.1:0-5404 GCA_964567895.1 uncultured Spirochaetales bacterium
CTGTTATTTTTATCTATTTTATCGGTTCAATAACTTCAGGAGATGCAAAGCCACCGGCGTTTGTCTATGCAATAATTCCGACACTATTTGTGTTTTTCAATGTTTTTGCGATAAATATGATACTGCAATATAAAAAAATTGGAAAATGGAAAGATTACCTCTTTGGAGAACGGGCGTATATAATTCTTAGCCTTTCAGCAAAAACGGTATTGGCCTGGATTATTTTTGCAGGGACTTTAGCGCCAGTTTAGAATATCTGGGGATGCTGGGTGTGAGATATATGGGTGGTTTTGATAATGATCTGGGTGATGTAACTGAACATCCTGGAGCAAAGCTATGGGAACAAGTTAAAAATGGAAATTTGGCCCGATATGTTACCTTGATGAGTAACGATTCCGAGCCTGATGATAATAGTGCCGTTATAGAATTAGATTAAATTGAGGTATATATAGGAACCTCAGTCTACTTCTTTTTTACGCCTTTTTTTCCTGTATACGGTTTTTTCGATCCTGTATAGCCGTCAGGTCCACCGGATCTGCCTGAACTATTTGATCTTCCAGGTCTTCTGGATCCACTTGATTTTTCTGAATCACCGGATCTTCTGGATCTTTCAGAATCGGAGGATCTGCTGGATTTACTATATCCAGATCCGCCGCCTCCCCCACTATCAGTCTCTTTGATTCGGAGACGTTTTCCTTCAATGGTAACCCTGCTCAATGTCTTGAAGAGCATGTCACGTGCTTCAGGGAAAACCTGAAATCGGGTAAAGGTGAGATCTGATGAAATTACTCCTAATTCAACATGCATTCCCTGTGAATTACGGTTAATCAAACCTAAAAGATCTTTCTTGTAAAAGCTGTCCTGTGTTCCCAGGTTTATCGTTAACCAGGTATACCGATCTTCATTTGCCTGCGATCTTTCACGGTCTGCAAAATCTGGTTGCCGGGGACGTGAACGGGAACCTCTGTCCCTATCCCAATTATCTCTGTCGCGTCCACCCCTGTCCCTGTCTCTTCTTTGTCTGCTGCTGCCCCGTTCTTCTCTTCCGCGTCTTCCTCCTCTCTCGGAAGTTGCCGGGGTCAAATCCGGTATGTTTCCATAAAAGTTAAGAAATCGATTGAATTCAAGGGAAACAACACGCTGTAACAATTCCTCTTTTTCCATACCTTCAAGTTTCTTCTCAATGATAGGGATGTAGGGTTTGATGAGAGATTCATCAAAATCTGATGTCTTAATTCGGTCAATCATGAAAAGGAGCTGCTGTTCACAGATTTCTTTTCCCCCGGGTATCGTTGTTTCGCTAATTTTCTGTTTAATCATCTGTTCCAGTCTCTGCATTTTAGAACGTTCGCGCATATTTATGATAGCAATTGATTCACCTGACTTACCCGCCCGCCCGGTCCTGCCGCTTCGGTGATTATATATTTCCATATCATCCGGCAGATCATAATGAAAAATATGAGTCAGATCCTGAACATCAAGACCACGGGCTGCAATATCAGTAGCTACCAGCAGGTGCAGACTTTTATCACGAAATCTGGTCATTACATATTCACGCTGCTGCTGTGACAGATCGCCATGCAGTGAGTCTGCATTGTATCCGGCTTTCATCAGCTTTTCAGCAAGGTCTCTGGTCATGGTTCTGGTTCTGCAGAAGACGATTCCATATACATTGGGATAATAATCAACCAGTCTTTTTAGAGCCTGAAATTTATCCCTTGCATGTACCATAATAAATTTATGTTCAATATTTTTTGCACCTGAGTTCTTTGTGCCCATAGTTACTTCAAGCGGATTTTCCATATAACTCTTAGCTATTCTTGCAACATCCTGCGGCATGGTGGCAGAGAAGAGGAATGTCTGCTTTCCTGGAGGTATAGTTGATAAAATTTCATCAAGTTCCTCCTTAAAACCCATATTAAGCATCGTATCTGCTTCATCAAGGATGAGATAGGATAAGTTGTTCAAAACAGCAGCACCTTTATTGATCAGGTCACGAAGGCGTCCCGGAGTTGCAATAATTACTCTTGCTCCACGACGAAGTTCCTGTAACTGCTGTCGGTAGGGAGCCCCACCGTAAACGGCTGTAATACCGGGGTCTTTCATAAAGCGGGCAAAGTTCAAAAAATCACGGTAGATCTGCATGCAGAGTTCACGCGTTGGGCAAAGTATCAGGGCTTGTGGGCCATTAAAGTCATAGTCAAGTTTTTCAAGGATCGGCAGACCAAAGGCTGCAGTTTTTCCGGTACCAGTTTGTGAGAGTCCGACAAGATCCCTATCAGTATCAAGAAGCAGGGGTATTACCTGCGCCTGAACAGGTGTCGGTTCTTCAAATCCCAGCTCCTCAACTGCTTTCAGTATTTGGGGGCTTAGGTGGAGTTCATTAAATTTCAATATATAGTTCCTTTTCGTAATATTTGTGCCTGTTTGCCGGGATTCACTATTCCGCTTTGCAAAAGGCTATTGAAAGGTCGTTTTGCCGGAGAGGGTAAGAAATGGGTGACAAATAAGCAAAGTGTATTTTATATACACAGACCTCATGTATATAGATAAATGGCAAGTTGTGCAAGGTGATAAATCGAAGAGGATGTTTTTAATGGAGATTACCTGCCATATTCATAGTCATACCAGCGTCGAATATCATCATCAGGATAAGAGGCAGGATTATCTGGTTTGGGAGGTATCTCTTTCAGATCTTTCAACCAGAATACATTAAAAGATTACTTCTTGTTCATGTGAATCAATATAGCAGTAAATGGAGTGAACACAAAGTACAAGCGCGATAAAGCTGTACTATTTCAGCGTTGCAATTTATTTCATCTCTGTGTAATATTTGCCTCCATGGAAAAACTTAAAGAATTGAATGATGCTGTAATTCAGATTGATAAAAGGGTGTATATGGAAAATTTTGTGCAAAAGTACCTGAAAAGGATTAACTATGTCGGTTCTCCTAACCCCAATTTAGCTACACTCAGAAAGCTGCACCGACAGCACCTTCTCTCCATACCATTTGAGAATCTATCGATTATTGAACATCAGCATATAAATCTTGATCTGGCGGAGTTGTCTGAGAAAATTCTTGACCGGGGCAGGGGTGGTTTTTGTTTTGAGCTTAACGGACTCTTTTTCAGATTGCTGGAAGAGCTGGGATTTACTACCCGTATGGTATCAGCCCGCGTTTTGAATCCAGAGGGTGCATTTGGTCCTGAGTATGATCATATGGCAATTATTGTATCATTAGATGAAGATTGGCTGGTTGATGTTGGATTTGGAAATAATTTTATGGAGCCGGTAGCAATACTGTCTGATCAGGAATATTTTGATGATGAAGGTTTTTTTAAGATAGAGCGTCACGGACCTGATATGCTTGCATTAATGCACTCTTCTGATGGAAAAATATATACCAGCGACTATATTTTCACTATTAGAAAAAGTGATATTGATGATTTTATTGAAATGTGCGAGTACCATCAAACATCTCCCAATGCTCCCCATACCCAAAAACTTTTTTGTACCATGGCTATCCCCGGTGGAAGAAAGACTCTTAGCGGCAGCTCTTTTTCTATTAGGGACGGAGGAATCAGTTCGAAAACCCTGCTCGCCGATAATTCTGAAGTTCAGAAGGTACTTAGTGAGCATTTTGGTATTGAAACATCTTTTGTGAAATGTATTTGACTTCTTTGTTAAATATTATTAAGTTGAGATTCATTAATTTATTATTGAAAGAATTACTATTTAAGGAAGTTTTTTAAAAAAAACTTCAGAAATCAATTTTCTGGAAATTGATTCATTTTCTAAGGAATTAAAAAAAGTTATTGATACCCATTTGGCTGAATAACAGACCGGTATCAGGAGGAAACGTTGGAACATTTAACACTGGATACTTTTAAAGAGAAGATTTTTAACTGGGATGAGGGTAAAGACTGGAAATATAAGGGAGAACTTCCCTGTATTATAGATTTCTATGCAGATTGGTGCGGACCTTGTAAAATGGTTGCTCCGGTTCTTGAAGAACTTGCTAAGGAATACGAGGGTAAAGTGACTATCTATAAAGTAGACACTGAAGAACAACAGGAATTGGCTGGGGTATTTGGCATAAGCAGTATTCCCACAATCATGTTTTGCCCCATGGAAGGTCAACCTCAAGCTGCTGCAGGTGCTTTGCCGAAGAGTTCTTTTGAGAGTGCTATAAACGATGTGCTGTTGAAACCGGCAGGAGTTGATGCGGAATAGATTTTAATCTTGATAGATAAATGATAATAGTATCGTTACCATTTGTACTAATTATGAGATTTGGTGCATGAGAGAAGCGGGTGTTTCGTAAATACGACATCCGCTTTTTTGTTTGCCCAATTAATGATTCAGGCTTTTTTCAGGAGGGAATATGTTCGACATTGTGAAACGGAGATTTCTGGACAAACAGATGATGAAACTTTTTACCTATATCCAAGACCCTGCAGGAACAGATTTTACCAGTGATGGTAATACAACAGGAACCCCGGAAGAGCGGGCAGAGAATCTAATTTTAGAGATGACCCTGGATGAGAAAATTGCCTATGTGGGGGGATTTGACAATTTTGCCATTCAAGGCATTCCCCGCCTGAATATTCCCTATATCTGGGCATCGGACGCCACCTCCGGTGTTCGTTGTTTTGGTTCTGCAACAGCCTTCCCTGCAAATATTCTCCTCACTGCTACCTGGAATCGTGACCTTATTAAAAAGGTTGGAAACATGATTGCGGATGAAGCTCGTGCTCAGGGAATCTCAATTTTACTGGGACCGGGAGTGAATATTGCCCGTGTTCCAACATGCGGCAGAAATTTTGAATATATGGGAGAAGATCCCTATCTTGCAGGTGAGATGGCGGCCTCCTATATTCGTGGGGCGCAGGATGGCGGGGTGATGACAACGGTAAAACATTTTGTCTGCAACAACTCCGATTACGACCGTCATAAGAGTGACTCCATTGTTGATGAACGAACCCTTCGGGAGATCTATCTTCCAGCATTCAGGAAAGCGGTTATTGCAGGCGGGAGTAAGGGTGTCATGTCATCCTATAATCCGGTAAACGGTACCTATGCCAGTGAGAACAGCTATCTGCTGAATGATATCCTTCGTAAAGAGTGGGGGTTCGATGGATTTGTTATGTCCGATTGGAACTCGCTCTACAGCACTACCGGCCCGATTCTGAATGGTCTTGATGTTGAGATGCCCAAAGGGAAGTGGCTGTCAGCTGAACGAATTGGAAAATCTCTGAAAGAGGGCAGCATCGCAGAAGCGAATCTCGATAACATGATTCGGCATATTCTTACCAGTTCGATTTCCATGGGTATCTTTGATCGGACAATGATTGATGCTGAAAAAAAGATAAATAGTGACGAGGCGGCTTTTCTTGCCTTGAAA
>CAZMOX010000112.1:5504-7785 GCA_964567895.1 uncultured Spirochaetales bacterium
GAGCCTGGTGCAGAAGAGCCTGCTGCCGCTTTCTGTTAAGAAGGTGAAGCATGTTGTTGTTATGGGTAGAAATGGTTTGCAGGCTGCATCCGGCGGCGGTGGGTCAAGTTATGTTAACCCCTCAATACCGGTTCCAGGGATGTATGAATCCCTTCGAAAATTTCTTCCTGAAGAGATTTCTGTTGAATATATTGAGACAAAAAAAGGGAAGATTTTTAAAAAGGACCGCGAAATCGTGAAACAGGCTGATGTTGTTATCATTGCCACCGGGTTTGATAAGGTGAATGAAACAGAGACTCTGGATCGGTCCTGGAAGATTCCTGACAATGAATCAACACTCATCTTTGAAGCTGCACGGTACAGCTCTTCAGTTGTCGTAGTGCTCAATGGCGGGGGTGATATGGAGACAGGTTCCTGGGTCGATTCTGTTCCGGCTGTGATACACAGTTTTTATACCGGTCAGGCAGGAGCGGTTCCTGTTGTAGATATTTTGTTTGGAAAAGTTAATCCATCGGGGAAACTTCCCTTTACCATGACAAAAAAGTGGGATGATATTGCAGCGGCCGCCAACTATGTGAAAAAGCCAGGGGAAGCGGGCTTTCGGCGCATTCTGGGAGGCCAGGGCAATCCCAATTTCCGCAAGGTGACAAAGATGGAGTACAAAGAGGGGCTGATGGTGGGCTATCGTCATTTTGATACCAATTCAATTGAACCCGAATTTCCATTTGGCCATGGATTATCCTACACAACCTTCTCCTGCATCAGTGCATCAATTCCATCCAAAAAGATCTTAAAATCGGATCTTGAAGGGGAAGGGGTTGATGTTGCGGTGACTATAAAAAATAACGGCGGTAGGGCAGGGAGTGAGACTGTGCAGCTCTATGTCACAGATTGTGCTGCAACGGTTGTCCGGCCCCAAAAAGAGTTGAAAGGGTTCGAGAAAGTGTTCCTCAAACGTGGTGAGAGCAAAGATATACTTCTGCACCTTGATTGGGAAGCTTTTTCCTTCTACTCTACAGAGCGAAAATGCTGGTATGTGGAACCCGGGGATTTTGAAATTCTTGTAGGGTTCAGCTCTCGGGATATTAAGGAGAGGGTTCAGTTGTTTGTTGCTGAGAGCTAGTGGATTCCCGGGAGCGGTTGTGGAAGTGTTTAATATAACCGAGTCCAATTATCAATTCCGGTACCGGCAGAAGAAATGCGACTGACGGCTGGCTGTAGGCATCAAAAAAAATAAAGTGGAAAACAAAAATCCCCAGCATAAGTATTCCGCTTATTAGTGGGAAATAGTATGAAAGAATAAATGTTATTACCAGGGGAAGCCAGACAACAAGGGACTGCATGATAAAAGACGTAAAACCATGATTTTCCCCAAAGGCGCTGAGAACGGTAAAGAGTATCCAGAAAATAAGGATAAAACCCGATATCAATCTGCCGGCCTTCAATCCATCCCAAAACTGGAAAAAGTAAGTAAGGTAGTACGACATAATGGTGATGGGTATTAGGTTCATGATAATGGACTCAGTATTCCATTCCAGAAGCCCGGCTCTTCCGGTAATTGCCATGTAAAAAATAAAAATTCCTGTAATTGTATAGCTGACTACTGCAGCTTTTTTTAACGATATAATCTGAAATTCATCCCAATCATTTAGAATTCCCAGTAATCGCAGTAGGGGGAGAACGAAGCATGCAATTATGCTTAGTATCAGGAACCAGGGATTAACTCCTAATCCCAATCCAAAACCTGCAGCACCGAGAAAGAATCCCGCAATGCTCCATTTTGATGTGAATTTACATTTCTGCAGGAGCTTTTTTATCTGCATGTTATTCTCCTTTTTATCGGTTATTTCCCTTTTTTTAATATGAAAAGTTCTTCTACGGGAACTTTGAACACGGAGGAAAGCTTAAGTGCGAGTACTACCGACGGATTATAGATTCCCTTTTCGATTGAGACGATGGTTTGACGGCTTACTCCTACCTGCATGGCAAGTTCTTCCTGTGTCATTCTATTTGATGCGAAACGATGCTCTCTGATCGTATTTCCTAATTGATTTCCCTTGATTTTCATATACTAGATTGTAAAGTAAGTTTTACATATATGTCAAGTAAAATTGACACTATCGTTTGAAGAATTTTGCTGGTAATTCATGAGGGTTATTGACAATGTTGACCCTTATAGATAGTATTCTTTCCACAAGCCCGGGTGGCGGAATTGGTAGACGCGCTAGTTTCAGGGACTAGTGAGGGTAACTTCGTGGAGGTTCGAGTCCTCTTCCGGGCA
>CAZMOX010000113.1:0-7746 GCA_964567895.1 uncultured Spirochaetales bacterium
CACAATCCACAATGCCGCAACTGTTCAGCGAATTTTATGTTATATTCCGCACTAGTCCTGCGAGTTTTAGACACTTACCCGCAACCATCCTGCGATCTTTCCCTTTCGGAGCCCCTGAGAAAGTAATCAATATAAGTGAGGCGCTACTCGTCTGCATGATAGCTGCTGCGGGTAAAGGGTGATGACATAACCCAGGAAAACCCCAACTCTTTAGCCTTTTCTGCCCACCAATCAAATTTTTCCGGTGTAACAAACTCTGCAACTGCAAGCGCCTCTTTCGAAGGTCGCAAATATTGACCCAAAGATACCCGATCGCAGCCGGCTTCTCGTAAATCTTTTAATACCGCAATGACCTGTTCATCCGTCTCTCCAAGTCCCAGCATCATAGAAGATTTTACCGGAATATCCGGCCACTTGATCTTAGCCTTACGCAGCAGCGCGAGTGTCCGTTTATAATCACCACCGGGGCGTGCCATTTTATAGAGTTCCAGAACAGTTTCCACATTGTGCCCAAATACAAATGGTAGAGCACTATCCAGAATCTCAAGAGCTTCTTCCTGGCAATCCCGAAAATCAGGAACAAGTAGCTCAAAACGCATTTTCCCATCACGCCCGCGGCAAGCTGAAACAACATCCCGAAATTGAGAAGCTCCTCCATCTACCAAATCATCCCTGTCTACGCTGGTGATTACGAGATATTTCACATCCAGCCGCCTGGTCATCTCAGCTATCTTATTCGGTTCATCAGGATCCGGTGGAAAGGGTTTTCCATGTCCCACAGCGCAAAAAGGACAGTTTCTGGTACAAATATTACCCAGAATAAGAACGGTTGAAGTTCCCCGGGACCAGCACTCACCCTGATTAGGGCATTTAGCATTGGTACAGATAGTCTCTAATCCGAGATCCTCCAGAGTCTTTGCGGTTTTATTAAATTTTGTCCCGCCTCCCAACTCTCTTTTGATCCAAGGGGGGAACTGACTGCTTTTTTTCTCTCTCATTCTGTTTTATCTCTTTGTTTTGTCTTGTCAGGGTCTTTGTGTTCAGCACCGGTTCGGCTGAATTCCGGGTTATTTACCGGTAAGTTTTGTATACATGATTGCACAACAAACTGCTTCGCTGCATACATATCAATAACTGCCTTGCCGGAGCTCTCTTTCTCAACACTAGTCATCTCTACTCCTTCAAGGCCGCAGGGAATAATATGGCTAAAAATAGAGAGATCATTATTAAGGTTGATGGCAATTCCATGCATGGTTATACCAACATTAATCTGTACACCAATCGATGCAATTTTCCGTCCCGTTTCTACCCATAACCCTGGAAGACCTTTCTTCCTGTTGCAGGCAATTCCAAAAGAGGCTGTTAGTTCAATCCCAATTTGTTCCAGATAGTGCACATAGGGAACAACTCGGAATCCGAGAGAACGTAAGTTGATAATAGGATAGACAACCAGCTGTCCGGGATTATGCGATGTTGCCCCGCCGCCTCTGCGAATCTGTTCAAGCTGTATTCCCTGCTGAGCCATCTCCTCAGGGGTAGTGAGAAGTTTATTGTCAGCCTTTCTTGCACCCAGAGTAATAACAGGTGGATGCTCAAGCAGCAGATAGACATTGGGAATAGAATTCTCTGTACGTTCTTTCTGCAGTTGAAATTGAAGATCCAGAGCTTCAGCATAGGGTATTTCTCCACAATCAATGAATGTGGGATCCTCTGTCTGTGCTGAGAGAACTGGAATCAGAGCATCTTTTATATCTATATAGTTAAGCATAATGCATCTTCACATATTGGTTTACCGGTGTCAATAATTGTGCGACTCGCTCAATAATATTTTTTTGCAGGAGCAACCTGTGATTGTTTATAATAATGCATAGATTTAATCTTCTATTTTTACACCTACTTAATCAAGCATCCTAAAGTCGAACAGAAAAAAGAAAAACAGATTTAATTTCGAGAAATAATGTGTTTTGAAAAAACAACGATTGAATCGAACCCTAACCCGTAGTATTATAGATCATTATGAAACAAACATCTTTATCATCAGCTTCCGACGACCCTGACCCTCTTATATCAAGTTCAACACTAATCGAACATCTCCCGGTAACCTGCAGAATGTGTTCAGCAGAAGTGGCACGATTTACTCTTATCCTGCATAGAGAGCTGCCGGCATGACAATACATATACTATATATTCTTATTCTCCTTGTACTCTCTGCAATTTTCTCCGGCACAGAAACCGCTTTTACCTCCCTGACTTTTATTCAGGAAAAGGATCTTCAATCCGGGAAAGGCCGAACAGGAAAACTTGCTGCCTCATTAGCAAAAAAATCTGATATCTTGCTTTCAACTATCCTTATTGGTAATAATTTGGTTAATATTGCAGCATCTGCCATAACTACAACGACAGTAATACAGCATTACGGAAATTATGCTGTCGGAATTGCAACAGGAATTCTGACGCTAATTGTTCTGATATTTGCTGAGATAACGCCTAAACAGATTGCAATAATTCATAGTGAAACAATTTGCCGTATCATGGCCTATCCCATCCGGGGTCTTATGTGGATTATGTATCCGCTTATTTTTCTTATAAATGGTATAAGTTCACTTATAACACGCATTTTTTCAGGAAAACAAAAAACGCAGATATCTCAGGAGGGGATTATGCATGCGGTAAATATTGCACAAATCCAGGGAACAGTGGAAGATTATGAGTCCACCTTTGTACAGAATGTATTCCGGTTTGATGATATTGATGTTCATACCATAATGACTCACCGGACTGATGTTTTCAGCATCAACGGAGACCTTACCCTGGATGCTGTTATGCCGAACGTAATAGAGAGTGGTTTTGCCAGAGTTCCGGTATATGGTGAATCTCCGGAAAATATTATTGGTATATTGCTCACCAGAGATCTCCTAAAGCACATCCTTAAAAAAGAGGGAGATCGTAAAGTATCAGATATCATCAAAACCCCGATATTTGTTCCGGAAACCCGGAAAGCTCACGAAATGTTCGCAGCCTTCAAAATAAATAAGCTTCATATGGCAACGGTTCTGGATGAATATGGCGGTTTGTCTGGTGTTGTTACCATGGAAGATGTTATTGAAGAGCTCTTCGGTGAATTATATGACGAACACGAGAGCGGCGCCGAAGAGAGAATTCTGGATATGGAAAACGGTTCCTTTAGAATAATGGGAGAAACTTCCATTCAGCAGCTTGAGGATATTTTTGATCTGGACGTTAATCACAGTAAGCATGTCGGTACTGTTGCAGGGTTAATAATTGAAGAACTCGGTACTATCCCCGGAGTAAAACAAACCGTTACTACCAACATTGGTATTTTTACCATACAATCAATGCGGGGAAACCGAATTGAATCAGTTACTTTTACTCCTGCATTAGAACCTTCTGATAGTGACGATTAGTATTTGACAAGCTATTTATGTATGAAGTTTCATACACAAAGAGATTTTTTTCTTTTAATGACTGTAAATTCATTCATTATACATTGATAGATTTCTTTTATTATGTTATCGTTGTATCAAAACACACGCAAAACAAATGAAAAGGTGGCTTTATGAATGATAATTCATACACAAACTGGGCATCAATGAGTGACAAAGCTTTGATTGAAACAATAGGGGTTTTTGTTAAACACCATCGATTGAATCAAAATCAATCTCAAATAAAAGCAGCAACAGCCGCCGGGGTAAGCCGCTCAACTCTCAGCCTTCTGGAAAGAGGAGAAAAAATATCCCTAAGCAGTTTAATAAAGGTTTTACGTATTTTAGATTTGTTACATATAATGAATGTTTTTAAAATTAGCAATGAAATCAGCCCTATTGAATATGCCAAACTTCAAAAAAAGAAAAGAAAACGCGCCCGAAGTAAGAATGAAATTTCAAATACAGAAGAGGATTTGGGATGGTAGATGTAGCAGAAGTAAAAATATGGGGTGATTTAGTAGGTGCTGTGCGCTGGGATGTAGATAAACAATTGGGTAGTTTCCAGTATGCAAAGAAGTTTCTTTCTAAAGGAATAGATCTGTCACCAATAAAAATGCCTATTACTAATGGTGATCAAATTTATAGCTTTCCGGAATTACGAAATGCAAAAAATGAACCAGTATCCACATTTAAAGGATTACCAGGCCTTCTGGCGGACGCATTGCCGGATAAATATGGAAATCAACTAATTAATATTTGGTTAGCCCAAAATGGCAGACCTCCCAATAGTATGAACCCGGTAGAGCAGTTATGCTTTATTGGGAGCAGGGGAATGGGGGCCCTGGAATTTGAACCAGTTTCTTTAAAAACAGACAAACAAACATTTGCGATTGAAATCAAGAGCTTGATTAAAACTGCACAAAAAATGTTGTCTGATCGTGAAGAGTTTGCAGTGAATCTCCATGAAGAAAAACAAAAAGCAATGATTCAAATATTGAAAATTGGAACCTCTGCAGGAGGAGCAAGACCGAAAGCCGTAATTGCCTATAATAAAAAAACCGGAAATGTAAGATCTGGTCAAACTATAGCTCCAAAAGGCTTCGAACACTGGTTGCTTAAATTGGATGGAGTAAGTGATGTGCAGTTTGGATCAAGTCATGGATTTGGAAAAGTGGAATATGCATATTATCTAATGGCAAAAGATTGTAACATTCAAATGATGGATTGCAAACTTTTAGAAGAGAATGGACGAGCTCATTTTATGACAAAAAGATTTGACAGAGAAGGACACGACACGAAGCATCATATACAAACCTTTTGTGGAATCCAGCATTTCAATTTCAACAATATATATGGTTTCGGGTATGAGCAGTTATTTCAAACTATGAGAACATTAAAAATGACTTATCCTGAAGCTGACCAGATGTTCCGAAGAATGGTATTTAATGTAATGGCAACTAATTACGATGATCATACCAAAAACTTTTCCTTTAGACTCAAAGAGAACGGTAAATGGGAATTGTCTCCTGCATATGATGTATGTTACTCATATGATCCAAATAATGTTTGGGTAAGCCAACATACACTAAGTATTAACGGCAAGCATAAGGAGATAAATAAATCCGATCTTATGACAATCGCCATTGCAAATAATATCAAAAAAGGAGAGAAAATAATCGAAGAAATAAAAGATACCGTCTGCAATTGGCCTGAATATGCGGATAAGGTAAAAGTTTCATCAGAATTGAAAGAGCATATTGCAAAAACCTTAGTTGCTCCAGATTTTTAAACTACTTCTCACCAAAACTGACCAGGACATAATCATACGCTCCGATTAAATTTCTTCCGTTGACAAATTCTCCCCCCCAACGTTATTATGCCTGCATGAGCAAATACCCATTTAACACAATAGAACAGAAGTGGCAAAACTTCTGGGAAGAAAAC
This sequence comes from uncultured Spirochaetales bacterium, assembly GCA_964567895.1. Lineage (GTDB taxonomy): Bacteria > Spirochaetota > Spirochaetia > JABMQR01 > JABMQR01 > JABMQR01. The sequence goes on from CAZMOX010000113.1 coordinate 5,391, forward strand.
AAAACATTTTCTGTAAAAGAAGATCCCTCAATACCTGTAGAGAAACGAATGTACGTATTGGATATGTTTCCCTATCCTTCAGGCGCCGGTCTGCATGTCGGGCATCCGGAAGGTTATACTGCAACAGATATCTACTGCAGATATCTACGCATGAAAGGGTATAATGTCCTTCACCCCATGGGATTCGACTCTTTTGGACTTCCCGCGGAAAACTATGCAATCCAGACAGGAACGCATCCTCTGGTTACCACTGAAAAAAACATTGAACACTTTAGAAAACAGATAAAAAGCCTTGGGTTCTGCTATGACTGGGATCGTGAAATATCTACTCATACAAAAGAATACTACCGTTGGACTCAATGGATTTTCCTTCAGCTCTACAAAAAAGGTCTCGCCTATGAATCTGAAACCCCTATTAACTGGTGCCCGGATTGTAAAACCGGCCTGGCAAACGAAGAGGTAAAAGATGGTGGCTGTGATCGCTGCGGCACCAAAGTAACCAGAAAAAGTATTCGTCAGTGGATTCTGGGAATCACAAAATATGGGGACAGGCTGCTCGAAGATCTTGATACCCTTGACTGGACAGACTCAATCAAAGCTCAGCAAAGAAACTGGATAGGCAGAAGTGAAGGTGCTGATGTTGTTTTTCAGATAGAAAACAACAAAGGTGAAATTCCGGTTTATACAACACGTCCAGACACACTCTTCGGGGCAACTTACATGGTACTTTCTCCAGAGCATAAACTTGTTTATACCATAACAACCCCTGAACAGCGAAAAACTGTTGTTGCATATATTGATGCAGCCGCCAAAAAGTCTGATCTGGAACGTACTGATCTGGCAAAAGAGAAAACCGGCGTTTTTTCCGGCTCTTATGCTATCAATCCGGTAAATAATGCAAAAATACCCATCTGGATTGCAGACTATGTCTTAATTTCCTACGGATCGGGAGCAATAATGGCTGTTCCGGCTCATGATGAGCGTGACTGGGAATTTGCCGTAACATTCAAACTGCCGATTGTTCCGGTTCTGGAAGGCGGTGATATAACCCAGGAAGCTTATACTGGTGATGGAACTCATATTAATTCAGGATTTCTCAATGATCTAAACAAAGAAGATGCCATCAACACTATGATTGACTGGCTTGAAAAAATGAATCTGGGTAAAAAAGCCGTTAACTATAAACTTCGGGACTGGGTTTTCAGCAGACAGCGGTATTGGGGAGAACCCATCCCTCTGGTGCACTGTGATTCTTGCGGAACAGTACCTGTCCCGGAAGAAGAACTCCCTCTCGAACTACCCGACGTTGCATCATATACTCCATCAGGTACAGGGGAGAGTCCTTTGGCAACTATCCAGGAATGGGTAAATACAACCTGTCCGGTTTGTGGAGAGAAAGCCCGAAGAGAGACCAATACCATGCCGCAGTGGGCCGGCTCATGCTGGTATTATCTCCGCTATCTTGATCCGGAGAATACAGAGTCTTTTGCTGATCCTGAAAAAGTAAATTACTGGATGCCCGTTGATCTCTATGTAGGTGGGCAGGAACATGCAGTTTTACACCTGCTTTATGCGAGATTCTGGCACAAAGTCCTTTTTGATCTCGGTTTTGTTAACACAAAAGAACCCTTTCAGCGGCTTATCAATCAGGGAATGATAACTTCCTTTGCCTATCAGAGAAAGAATAAATCTCTCGTATCAACTGATATGGTTGAAGAAACTGATCACGATGTGTTTATTGAGAAAGCAACCGGTGAAAAACTTGAACGAGTAATCGCAAAAATGTCCAAGAGCCTGAAAAATGTAATAAATCCCGATGATATAATTGAGTCATTCGGGGCTGACTCGATGAGAATGTACGAAATGTTTATGGGACCCCTCCAGGTTTCAAAGCCTTGGGCAACAAGCGGGCTTTCAGGTATACACCGATTTTTAGACAGAGTATGGAGACTGGCTTCAGAAAAGACAGTTGAAGATAAAGAAAAAGCACCAGAATCTCTCAAAAAGCTACTTCACAAGACCATTAAAAAGGTCTCTTTGGATACTAATGCACTTGAGTTCAATACAGCTATAGCGCAAATGATGATCTTCATCAATGAACTGTATAAAGCTAAGGCTCTCTACAAAGAGGTATGGGAACCTTTTATTCTGCTTCTTGCACCCTATGCTCCACATCTTACAGAAGAGATCTGGGAAAAACTCGGAAAAAAACCATCCATTGCAAATCAGGATTGGCCGAAGTGGGACGAAGAGATGACTAAAGAAGATGTTGTTTTAGTTATCCTCCAGGTAAATGGCAAAGTACGTGCAAAAATAGAACTTCCTGTAGGATTAGATCAGGAAGCCTTAAAAGAAC
>CAZMOX010000114.1:0-5110 GCA_964567895.1 uncultured Spirochaetales bacterium
GGTAGATCGATCAGATTTGGCGGCTGACCCTCTATCGAGAAAAGTTTTCCTTCATGTGCCCGATCCATTCGCGGAACTGAGTTAATAAGACCCTGTGTGTACGGGTGAAGCGGTTTGTGAAAAAGAGGATCAGTATCAGCTTTTTCTACCAGCCGGCCGGCATACATTACACAGACTTCATCACACATACCTGCTACTACTCCAAGATCATGGGTTATCATAATAACAGCTGTTTCAAACTGCTGAGCCAGTTCCTTAATCAACTCGAGGATCTGTGCCTGTATCGTTACATCAAGTGCTGTAGTAGGCTCATCAGCGATAAGAATATCAGCGTTGCAGCTTAGAGCCATACCGATCATAACTCTCTGGCGCATGCCCCCGGAAAATTGGTGCGGATAATCATTCACCCGTTTTTCCGGTGCAGGAATTCCTACCAGTCTCAGCATCTCAATAGCTTTCTTTTTTGCCTCAGCTTTGGAGAGACCCTGGTGTAGTACAATGGTCTCAATCATCTGAGTTGAGATTCGAAGAAATGGATTAAGACTTGTCATGGGATCCTGAAAAATCATGGATATACTGTTGCCTCTGATGCTTCTCATTTCAGCATCGGACATCTTTAAAATATCCGTATCTTTAAATATTACTTCCCCGCCGACAATTTTTCCCGGAGGTGAGGGGATAAGCTGCATCAATGAGAGATTGGTTACTGATTTTCCGCAACCGGATTCTCCCACTATTCCAAGAGTCTGGCCGCGGTAGAGATCAAAAGAGACCCCGTCAACAGCCTTAACAATTCCATCATCGGTTTTAAAGTATGTCTGAAGGTTTTTTACCTGCAGTACTGGTTTTTTTGTTGTATCATGCATCTATTCTGCTCTCCTTACAGCTGGTTCTTGCTTTGCGGGTCAAACGCATCTCTGAGCCCGTCACCGAGAAAGTTCATGGCAAACAGGAATATTGACATTGCCAGAGCCGGGAAAAGCAGGCGCCAGGGGAATAAGTTCATTCCCTCAACCGCATCACCGATCAGCGAACCCCATGAAGCAAAGGGAGCTGAGACCCCAAGGCCGAGAAAAGAGAGAAAGGATTCCAGCATAATAAAAGCCGGAACTCTCAGGGTCGAAAATACAATAATAACTCCCAGCGAATTCGGAACGAGATGCTTAAAGACTATGCGCCAGGTTGATGCACCCATAGATTGGGCGGCCTCGACAAATTCAGAATTTTTCAGGGAAATAATCTGACCGCGAACAACACGCGCAACAGTAAGCCAGCTGATGATTGCTAACGCAAAGAACAGGTTCAGAATATTTCGGCCGAAAACTGCCATAAGGATAATAACCATAAGCATATAGGGCAGCCCGTAAAGAACATCAACGACTCTCATGATAAGATAATCAGTTTTCCCGCCGATATAGCCGGCTAGTGCCCCCAGGATTGTACCGATCAGCACACTGGTTATTGTTCCAATGAATCCAATAGCTATAGAAATTTGTCCACCATATATAATTCGGGCAAGCATGTCACGTCCCACATAATCGGTTCCGAAAATATAGATTCGTTCATGTTTTTTTGAGGCTTCAACTTTGAAATCAAAGTAGTCAGCCATGCTTAAAGTGGTCTTAAGCGGGAATTCCACATCTCCTGCCTTAACAACGGTATCAAGCTCCTGTTGTGCAAACCCGACAGCATAATTTATGATTTTTCCATCAAGGTTATCCTTAAGGTATCTATCATAGACAGAATCCTTCAATGTGTTGAGGTGTGTCGTAAGTAAAAGGTCAAGTTCCTCAGTATTGATATTCTCATTTTCGATCTGCAGCTCTTTTCGAATCTGTTCATTAGTCTCTTTATATGTTCTTTCCAGAATAGCTTCTGCAGAAGTTCCGGTAAGCAGCGATAAAGCTTCTACAGTTTTCGGAACATCCAGTTTGTTTAAGGCTTTTGAGTCTCCGGCTGCATCAATATAATAGAGTGTTTTGATATCAAAAAGCAGTTCAGTTTCGACTTGTACTTTCAGATTATCCATAATTCTCTGATCTGAGTCACTAAGGCTCACTGTTCCCAGCTCTTTTCCCAGATCGTAATAAAAATCAAACTGCTGGTTTGGCTGCATTTTTTTTATTGCTGCTTTCTGCTCTGGAGTTATTGTTACTGCTAATTTTGTAGCAAAGGCAAATAACTCTTTCTCCTTTTTTTCAAGAAGAAGTTCTCCTGCTGTTTTGGTGAAAGAAGGTCTCAAATTCTGATGTTCAAGAATTATCTTTGTATGTGAGTGGATTGGCAGAATAGGGGCAGTCAGGGAGAGGACTGCATAAATAGCAATAACCACTATACTAATCACCGCCATCCTGTTTTTCTTAAGCCTCTTCCAGGCATCTTTTGTGAGACTGTTTCCCTTTATTTCCTGCTGGAATTCATTAGTTAATCCCTGCTCGTTTTCTTTTTCAATTTTCGTTGTGTCTGTCATGTTCTGCTCCTACTTGTATGAGATTCTTGGGTCGAGGAAGGAATAGACAATATCGACTACAAAATTCATAACAATTAATATTACTGAGTAGACGATGACAACACCCATAATCAAAGTATAGTCCCGGTTAAAAGATGACTGAACAAAGAATTGTCCCAGTCCCGGAACCCTGAAAATCTTTTCTACAACCACAGAACCTGTGATTATACCGGCAAAAGCCGGTCCTAAATAACTCACAACGGGAAGAAGAGCCCCTTTCAGAACATGTTTCACAATAATGACTGAGTTCTTGAGTCCTTTTGCCTTTGCTGTCCGGACATAGTCACTTCGTAGTGTCTCCAACATGCTGGCTCGTGTGAGACGGGCAATGTTTGCAAAGTAGGGGAAGGAGAGTGTTGCAGCCGGCATGATCATTGTTAGCCAGCCGTACTCTCCAGTAATCCAACCTGCCGTCGGCAGCCAGTTAAGGCGCATGGCAAACACATACATCAGCACAGGTCCAATAACAAAGAGCGGGATAGAAATTCCGAAAACCGCCAGAGACATAGCGAAATAATCAACAAATGAGTTTTGCTTTATTGCTGACATGGTACCGAAGCTGATACCAAAAATAAGCGCAATGACAAGGGATATTACCCCCAGTAGCATAGAATTGGGGAGACTCTGAAAAATTAAGAAATTAACATCATGATCCTGATATTTATAGGAAGGTCCAAGATCTCCCCGGACGATGTCAAACAAATACCTTCCGAACTGCTGTATCAGCGGTTCATCCAGATGGTACTTAGCTTCAATATTTTTTAGGATCTGCTCAGGAACAGCACGTTCCGTATCAAACGGTCCGCCCGGAGCAAGCCTGATAATAAAAAAGCTGATTGTTATAATAATAAACAATGTCGGTATAAGACCGAGAAAACGACGAATGATATATTTCGACATATCAACCTCTCTTAAGTAGATTAAGCCAGAATACGGGTACGCCCGCGCAAATCTATTATCGACCAAGTTTCTGTGTATTGCAACAGAATTGGTAAAATACTGATGTCTAAACCAACTACATGAATAAATACCGATTTTCAATCATATAAAGCAGTGTTCTCAATACAACTCCTATGTCTAAAAGGATAATTTTGGAAAGAGGTCAGCCGAAGAATATTAATATATAATAGTAAACTATTCAACTACACATAAATCCCGTCTTTATATTTAAGGAGGTACTCAGTAAATTGCTGTTCATCAAGCGGCGGGGTGAAATAGTACCCCTGCACATAATCAACCTTTAATTTTCTGGCAAAATCGAGATGGGTTTTATTCTCAACCCCTTTTAGAATTTTTTTCAGTTTCATTGCATGTGCAATTCTCACAATCGATTTATAGAACAAAAATTGGCGGTTATCGGTTTTCTCTTTATCCAGGATCGACTTATCAATTTTTATTGAATCGAAGTCGTTGTGCAGGAAGGCTTTTAAGGCAAATGTATCCGTATTAAATGCATCAATAGCTACTTTAAATCCTGCTTTTCTTAAATCTGTAATATATGTAATAACAGAGGGGTCTGTTAAGGAGATATCCTTAATATCAAACTCAATGAGTTCCGGTGCTAGACCGTACATTTTGACAAGATCAGTCAACTGCGAAATCTCTATCTCTTTTAATGTGTGGGCACTAAAATTGATATACACGAGAAAATTATCCGGGATGAGAAATTCCGAACCCAATTTCCAGATGAACCGGAGAGTTTTATTCAGTACTCTCAGATCGATATTTTTTATGAGGTTCTTCTCATTTGCTATATCTTTGAATTTTCGAGCCTCAATAACCCTGTAAGAGTTTTTCTGCCATCGCACGAAACTCTCACAGCCTACGATTTGATTGCTTTCCAGATTAACCACTGGTTGAAAAAAGGGATTAAATTCATCAAGTATAAAACTCTCTTCCATTGTTGTTACAAAATCATCAGTATCAGATTTCATTGCCCGTATTGTCTCATTGGCAATTTTCCATTGGACGTTCTCTTCATAAGCCATAATTTTTGTATACTGTGCCAGTTCAATAAGATCAAGGATGTGGGTTATTTCCCGGTTTGCTCCCTGAGATGCAGTTCCGATAGTAAGTTTTATATAGTGTTTATTATCTACCGGCATTGTTTTCAGAAGATTTCTGAAATAGCTGCTTACCTCTCTGGTAACAACTAACTGCTCATCCTGTTTCTCTTTAAGACCCATATTCGGATCGCTGAATATGGTGCAGATGATTATTTGGTTTCTATCCCATTTGTATACGTGGTTTCTCCCAAACCGTTTTTTCAGTTTTGAAAAAAATTCATAATGAAAATTAATATCAAAATTATTATCAAAAATATTCAAGTATTTTCCGGAATTACGGTATTCAAGTGCCAGGCAAAAGTAATCAGTTGCCTGTTTGTCCCGATAGTGACTATTGATCTTTTTTTTCAGCGTTGTCAGGGCATCGCTTCTGTTGTATCTGGCTATAAGAAGTGTCTGGATGATTAATATTGCGGCTGCTGATATGAGTTTTACGTATTGATTCAGGTCTGGAAGTCCAATCCAGGTTATTATAATTAGTACCAGAGAAGCTAAGGCAAAATGTTTATATTGGAACATGATATCACCACTTTTC
>CAZMOX010000114.1:5210-7376 GCA_964567895.1 uncultured Spirochaetales bacterium
ACTTAATTAATCTGTGGGTTTGACAAAATAGCTTCCCCGATTTTTTAGAAGGAGTTTAGTTCCTTCAACAATTGCAGTCATAGGATTTTTCGCTAAATGGAAATCAAGCGTAACCCTTTTTTTCAGGAATTCGTCAACGCCGTCTATGAGCGCTCCACCGCCGTTTATGACAATTCCATTCACAATAATATCAGCCGACAGCTCCGGTGGAGTCCTCTGAAGTACTTTCAGAATGGTATTTGCAATACTCTCGAAAGGTTCTATCATAACATCACGAATTTCAGTCTCGGTAATGGTGATTTTTTTGGGGAGCCCGCTGATGATATCCCTGCCGTTGGCTGAAGTTGTTTTCTCAACTTCAATCTTTTCCCGTAAGGAACCAACCTCTTTTTTGATTATTTCCGCGGTTTTTTTCCCGATCAGGAGACCGTGTTTGTATTGAAGGTAGTTGATGATTTCGTTATCAATATAGCTTCCTGCAATACGTACAGATTCTGAAACCACAATATCGCCAAGAGAGAGGACTCCGATATCTGTTGAGCCGCCGCCGATATCAACAACCATTGTTCCTTCACTGCTGTAAATATCCAGACCGGCACCAATTCCGCCTGCTTTTACCTCTTCCTCAATAAATACATCATGCACTCCCAACTTCAGAGCCAGTTCGATAACCGCATTTTTTTCCAGCTGCGTTACTTCGGAAGGGCAGCAGATAAGAAGAGTGGAAGTGTTAAGATCGATGTTAACACTCTCTACTTTTTTCAATGCTATCTCAATAAGCAGCTTTGCTGAGTCCATATCAGAGATGACACCCTGGTTCAGCGGACTGATGATTTTGATCCCATTGTGCCCTCTGCCTATCATTTTTGAAGCATTGTGCCCAACAGCGATAACATTGTTTGTCCCATATTCAACAGCAAGTACAGAGGGTTCATTAAAAATGATTCCTTCACTGTCTACATACACCAGTAAATTTGATGTTCCCAGGTCTATTCCAATATTGATAGCCTGTTTTTTAGTTTTGTTTGCCTTTTTGTTCATTATAATTTCCTTTATCGTACAATGTTTAGTTACAGCTGAAGGGGATTGACTAAATAATCACCACGATTTTTTAACAGATATTTTGTTCCCTCGGCCACGCAGGTGAGCGGGTTTGCAACAACCTCAACAGGAACTTTAATATGTTTTTGGATGTATTCATCAACGCCGCTTACCAAAGCCCCGCCGCCGGTAAGCAATATACCGTTCTGATAAATATCTGCTGAGAGTTCTGGCGGAGTGTCCTTCAGAACTGCGGAGACAAGTTTAACGATTTCACTGAATGCAGGCAGCAATACTTCCCGAATCTCATCAGTGGAAATATCAACCCATTTGGGGATTCCCTTCACGATATCCCGCCCTGCATACTTACTGGTAACAATTTTAATCTCATCATGGATATCTGCCAGTTCTATCTTGCATCGTTCAGCAGTAAGTTCCCCCACCTCAACACTGTAGGTTTTCTTGATGTATTTGGCGATTTCCTCATCCATATAGGTTCCGGCCATTCTGATTGTTCGTGACAGGACGATATCACCGTAGGATAATATGCCGATGTCAGTGGTTCCTCCGCCAATATCTACAATCATAACTCCTTTTGATTTGAAAATATCTATACCTGCGCCTAATGCACCGGACTTAACCTCTTCTTCAATGAAAACATCCTGTATTCCCATTGTTCCTGCAAGATCGATCATGACATCCCGTTCAATCTTTGTGACTTCAGAAGGACAGCACAAAACACAGGTTGTAGTTGATAAATCCTTCTCGGTAAGTCTTTCAACCTTATTCAACACATAGGATAGAAGTGCTTTTGCCGCCCGCATATCGGAGATAACTCCATTTTTCAATGGCTTTATGACTGATATCTTACTGTGCACTTTGCCCAGCATTTTATGGGCATCCTTGCCGGCTGCAACAATTTTTCCAGATTCCCGATCGAAGGCTATTACGGAAGGTTCATTGAATATGATGCCTTTTTTTTCCAGATAGACGAGTAGATTTGCAGTTCCCAAATCAATCCCCAGATTATTTTTTGAATCATTTGTCGTTTTAATCATGTAATTAAACCTCTTTTTATTACAGCTTTCCCAAGTAATATTTTTTCTCAATTTTTAGTAATTTCTT
>CAZMOX010000115.1:0-7308 GCA_964567895.1 uncultured Spirochaetales bacterium
ACTCCACAAGCTCCTTTTTCTGCTGCTGTAGCTGGAGAATTTTCTCCTCGATGGTGTCACGGGTAATCAGTTTATAGCTGAATACACTGTTTTTTTGGCCAATGCGGTGAACCCGGTCTATGGCCTGGGTTTCGGCGGCAGCATTCCACCAGGGGTCGAAGATGTAGACATAGTCTGCGGCAGTCAAATTCAGGCCGACACCGCCGGTTTTCAGGGTCATCAGTAAGACCTGATAATCATCACTCTCCTGAAAAGCATCGACGATTGCCGCTCTGTTGCGGGTTTTGCCGGTCATTTTCAGATAGGTGATATGGCGTTTATCAAGCTCCTCTTCCATCAAATTCAGGGCTTCGAGATAGTTTGCGAAGACCAGGGCTTTGTGGTTGTTACCGACGGTCTCCTCCAGGTATTCGCCTAATATAGTTACTTTGGGGGAGGTGATTGCGGTGTCGCTCATATGTTCGGGGATGCTGGCAATTTGCCGAAGTTCATTCATGGCCTGAAAGAGGAAAAAACGCGCTTTATTGAAGCCGTCATTTGCAATCTGCATCCTGATGGCTTCGTAGTAGAAACGGCGCCGGGTTTCGTAGAGTTTTTTCTGGGAATCGCTCATTTCGACATAGATAATCTGTTCAGTTTTGTCCGGCAGCTGCTGGAGAACCTCTGATTTCAGGCGGCGCAGCAGGAACGGATAGATTTTTTTCTTCAGATCGGAGAGGGTCTGTTCGTCCCCTTTGCGGGTGATCGGGTCGAAATACTCTTTTTGGAACTGTTTCCGGGATCCGAACATAGTTGGGTTCAGGAAGCGGAACAGGGCATAGAGCTCGGCAAGATTATTTTCTACCGGAGTGCCACTCAGTGCCAGACGCCTCCGTCCCTGCAGCAGCATAACGGCTTTTGATATTTGCGAATCGATATTTTTTATCCGCTGGGACTCATCAAGTACAATATAGAAAAAATCCTGCCGGGAAAGCGCTTCAATATCATTTCGGATGGTGGCATAGGTGGTTAACATTAGCTGGTATTTGAGACTTTCTCCCAAATTCCGGTCTGGTCCGTGGTAGATACAGGCGGTAAGCCGGGGGGCAAAACGTGCAATTTCACGCAGCCAGTTCAACAGGATGCTTTTGGGCATCACGATAAGGCTGGGCTGTTCTTTACCCGAATTACCAGAAATCACAGAACCACCCGGATAAACAGTGCTCATCAGCGCTATAGTCTGGATGGTTTTTCCCAGTCCCATGTCATCTGCCAGACACCCTCCCAGACCATGGGTGTGGAGGTATCTCAGCCATTTGTAGCCGATATGCTGGTAGTCGCGCAGCGTTCCCTGCAGCACTGGCTCCGGGGCATCTATCTGCTCGAAAGTGTTAAAGCCCTCCAAAATACTTCGGGACTTCAAAAAGCCGGTATCAGCGGTCTTTTCGTCTATAAGTTCGGCTATCAGGGGAAGGTCGAAGAAGGATATACTGAGATCACCATTTTTCCCGGGTTTCAGGAAGCGCTTCAGCCGGGATATAAATTTATGTTCCACTACTGCTTTGGTTCCGTCACTCAGCATGATATAGCGGTTTTTATCATATTGTGAGAGAAAATCGGCAAGCTTGAAAGCCTCCGTCCCTATTTCAAGATCGGCGCTGCCCTCCAGGAAATCGATTCCCGATCCTATGCGGAGGTTGAGTTTTGGTTTCATCATCCTGATTCTGAATTTTTCGAGTTCTTTGGTGCCGATCAGGATAAAGCTTGAGAGAATGATGTGCAGTTCGGTCTCCAGAAAGATCAGGGCGAGTTTCGGCTGGATAATAAACAGATTGTCAATTCTGGTGTAGGTGCACTGCGGATCGTTTTTATGCTGATGGATTTTCAGGGTTTTTTCTATTATCTCTGCGGAGCCTGCTATGTCGCAGGGACTCACAGGGTGGATGTTCAGGGTTTGTTGTTCATTATCAATCGCGGCCAGACTGCTCAGATCATAGGAGTTAAGAAAATCGAGTTCGATCTCCGGTGCTGAGCAGGCGATGGTAAGGTGCAGAGCTTTACTGGAGTCGATATGTTCGAGTATCAGTGCCGGCTGCGGGGTTATTCGGCTCAGGTGCTCTACGGCGTATTCGTTATGCATAATTTCTGCGCCCGGGAAGCTGCTGAGGAAGAGGCTGAACAGATTCCCTGCTTCTTCTTCCCGGATGGTGCAGTTGAACAGATCAAGCTGTTCGTAATGTGCTGCAGGTTCAGCCCGGTAGATTTCACGGTTTGCGAGGATAAGTGAGGGAGTAAGAAAGGTAAAGGGGTGGTTGTGATGATTTTGGTTGTGGGGGTGTGGGGGGTCTGTTTTTTTCTGTGGTTGAAAGGTTGCGCGGCAGGTAAGCGAGAGCAAATCGTCATGTTTTTGGGTTGTCAGAACGATACTCCCTGAACCGGGATTAAATCTGACCGGCTGCCGGGAATTTTCCAGAGTGAGGTGGCTTGAACAGTCGAGTATGCTTTCGAAGAGATCGGGATGTTCTTTCAGGTAGAGGCGGTCGTCAGTTCTTCCCCACTCGATTTTCCAGGAGATAGTTCCCAAAAGTCGGTTGTAGAGGGCGAGAGCCTGGTGAACGGTTCCCTGATAGTAGTGTTCATCTACCAGCTGGGGCTGATTCTGCTGGCTGCAGGTAACGATATAGTAGCCGAAGTCATCCTCTCTCAGCTGAAAACTGAAGGGACTTTTTGCGTTGCTGTTTTTAGGGGTTTTACCCGATATCCCGGTTGAGCTGTGTGTGTTTTTCTGATTTCTCAGCATATGGAAGGCTGATGGTTTGTTCATGAAAAAATAGTACCGGATTTTTGGCGATTTGTGAATAAGCTAGAGCTACTTGTTTTCGATCTATATCAATCTTTTATCAAAATTGTACAATTCAATCCCAGTTATTTTTACTTTACTGAAAAGTTCATGTTTCGGGTTTATCAAAAAATTCCATTCATTTTTTACCACAGAAGAAGGTACTTTTAAAAGTAATGTTTTATTGTTTTTAATCCACTTTTCTCCAATTTCTGTAAGAATTAATGGAGCCGGATAAGTAGACCAGTGGGTGGGTAAATCTGTAACTTTGATTTGTTCATAATTAATTTCATCCGGTATGAAAAATTCTGCTATACAACTATCATGTGGGAGTATTCCCATAGATATATGCACTAAATATTCTACTGTTGCCAATGAACGGTTTTCAGCAGTGTATAGTAGACTTGTACCTTTTTTATTCCATCTGCCCCCATACATACGAGCCCCTTCACCCGATATATCATGGATATATATTTTTTTAGCGATACGATACGTATGCATTAGGAGAAAACCCCATATTCAATTCGTCCTAATTCATCTAAAACCAATTGTGCACCATAGCGGGAGGATAATAATTCTATGGGTTTTTTGTTGCCCAATGCGGTATTGGAAGCAGTAATCCATACTTGAAAGTCCTCAATGGTATCAAACACATCATTCCCCCGTGAGTAAACCTCTGCAATTTGTATAATGTGTTCGGATAAACTTTCGTTTATTAAATCCAAATCTTTTTTTCGTTGTAGTGTACGTTCTGTAATATGTAAGATATTTGTTATTGCCCGGGTAGACATATGTATATTTTGGGCTAAAGCTACTAAAGATTTTTTAGGGATTCCTTTTTTTCCTAATTCATAGAGATCCATTTCAGTCTGAATAGTATGTCCTATAACTTCATAGCCACCGAGTAAATTTTCTATGGTATATGTGTTCATTTCGACACCTCCGACTTATGTCTTGTATTATACAGACAAATGTCTTTTATGTCAATTTTTTAATTAAAAACTATTAAACGAAATGTATGGCATCTTGTTCAATCTTTTGACAAGAAAAGGAATATGACCCTCTAATCCCCCTGAAAATGATGAAAACCAGGGTTCAAGCTGTTTAAAGGTAGTTGAGGGAGTTGGGAGGCAGTTGCGAAGCAAATATTTCTCGTGCTGAATATATCTTATTCCTTGATTTCTTAAAATCTTTTAAATTTCTTGTGACGATATAATCTATTTCTTCGTTTAATGCTAATTCATCAATCACAGCATCTTCATAATCTTTCAATTCTGATATTTCTTCGTGTGCCGTCAGTATATAAATCAATCGTCACGTACATTTATCTATTACTATTACGTAATCCCCAACTGTCCAGACAAGTACTCTTGTCCAGTTGTGATACTCTCAACAGGGTTCCCTCTTACTTTTTTTTCAATTCAGCATCAGAATTGTCCGGGTAAATATTTTCAGAGATTACCCGATTGGTTATATCGTCAACATAGTCTCTGAGGATGCTGTCAAGTTTTTGGTATTCCGGCCAGAGAACGGTGTCAACAAATGTTATCGGAACCCTAGCCATAACAGTCGTATGTTTTTGTCTGCTGTATCGGTAGGGTTTTATTCCATATCGTCTCAATAAAGCAGTGAATAGTTTTTTTGACCACATGTTTGTCAGTCGAAAGGTGTATTCTACAGGAGCATCAGTTTTTTTGATGGATTCCAGGCGTTCTTTTATTCTGTCGGCAGCCTCCAGAGCTGCCAGTTTTTCCCCTGTTTCCGGAGTGCCTGCAAATAGAGCTTCTATTTTTTTAAGTTTGTCAATTAGTTCACGTTCATCATACATGCGCTCTAGAATAGCAAAATAATTTGATAAAAGTAAAGGGTTCTTGACAAAACAACAATCCTTGTATACATTTAATGTGTACACATGGGAGGCTTAATTATGCATACAGTTACTGCTCGGGAAGCACGGAAAATTTTCAGTAAATTGCTTGATGAGTCAGAACATGGTGCTGTGGTATCTATTACCCGCCGGGGACAGGAAGTTGCCCGTCTTGGTCCACCTGAAGTAGATGAAGGTGAGGAGTTTCCAGATATGACCGAGTTTCGTAATTCAATCAAAGTAAAAGGGACACCGGCTAGTCAGGTAGTTATCGAGATGCGCAATGAGGAACGGTATTGATGTTATACCTCGATACAAGTGTTCTTGTTGCATTGTATATGCCTGAACGTAAAAGTGATAAAATTCAGAATTTTGTAACCGGCAAAGGGAAAACAGCAATCAGTTCCTTAACTGAGGTTGAGTTCAGTTCTGCCGTTTCCCGGCGCACCCGAATGAAAGAGATATCGAATGAGGATGGATTACAGGTTATTTCCCGGTTTCAGGTTCATGTAAAGAGCCGCCTTTTTGAAATATATCCAATCATGCAAAGAGAGTATGACCTCGCCCGTGAATGGATTGGTAAACTTGATACTCCTCTACGCACTCTGGATGCCTTGCATCTGGCTGTTGCTTTCTCTCATCAATTATTTCTCGTTACTGCGGATGTTAGTTTTGCGGCAGAAGCTAAAAAACTTGGTATCAAGGTTGAAATTATGTGAAGCTCCTTACGCGTATGCATTTTTCCGATGAGATATATCGATGATAAAGATCATAATTTTGTCACTTTTGATCGTATACAATAACCGATAATCTCCTATGCGATATCGATAATAATCAGAATATTGTCCTTTCAGTCTTTTTATATTTGGTCCGTAATAGGGGTTTCTCCGCAGCAGTGGATACACATATGTGGAAATTTTAGTATACAGTCTCTTATACTCAGGAGATTCTATTTTTTTTACAAAGCTCTCTGTTTCGGCAATTTTGAACTTATCCAATTACACGGTACTTCCCGGTTTCAATCTCTTTATTTCCTGCCAGGATACTTTTCAGAAGCTTTTCGTCTTTCAGGATTTCTTCCATTTCTGTATCGGAAACAAAGCTGTCTTCGGTAAGGTAAGCCATTGTTGCATATTCAATGAAATTTGAGATAGTTCTTCTTTCACCGGCAGCCGCCAGTTTAATCAGATTATAGGTAACATCATCAACTCTCATGGTGACGGTTTTAGCCATTATCCCCTCCCGTATTCAATAATATTCAAATATAATCTAATTTATTCAAATTTTCAATAGTGTTTATGATAATCCTGTCCTGGGAAAAGGGTCCTGGGAAAAGGGGTCTGACCCCTGGGTAAGATTTGACTCCCCGTTCCGATACAAAGGCGTGGCTCGAGGGGCTTAGACTACAGAATCTTGATACTATTGATACCAGGATGGTGAACTATTATTTGAAAGCACTGGGTAACCGCAAAGCTTCCCGGCTTGAATCTCTTCTCGGAGAGCTTTTTTCTGAAGGTGAAGGAGAATTTTTGTGAAAGAGTATATCAAACAGCGGATCAAAGATCTCAACAGTACCAATACCAGCACCAATACAGCAAAACTTCATGTCAGGGAATACCTGCAGGCACGTTTGCTGGAGAGTCTGCAGAACAGCAATGCATTTGCGTCAGTTTGATCCCGACAATCCTGTTATCAACAAAACCAACTGGCGCACGCAAATTGCCCGGGTGTTAGAGCATTTCGATTGGAAAGCGGTGCAAAATGATGTTAGTCCGTTTTTAGAGAGACAAGAGGAGGTGGAAATGCTGACTTGTGAGCGTGTGTTAAAGCTGTTGGATGATAGGGCTTGACCCCATTTCCTCTCCCCTAACCTCTGATCTTCTGCATATTTTCGCTAATTGAGGATCTCTTGTGCTACACGTTCAGCAAGGAATATTTTCATGAGTGATTGATAAGGGACATCCCGTTTGTTTGCCAATATCTTCAACTCATCAATCATCTTCTCAGGGAGTCTGATTGAAATGGTTTTAAGGGACGGTTTGAGCTTGGGCATTCTAGCCTCAGTGGGATTGGTCCAATCTAAATAATCTGATGAGTCATGAGTTGTCCAAAAATTTCTCTCTTCATTCTCATTTTTAAATTCAGGTATGGTAAGTTTCACAATATTTTTCATATATTTTTCTCTCCTTCTTATTCATATCCCGAGAAGAAATTACACGAATAAGTGTTTTTCGAATGGTAAACACCACAAAAAGAACTCTTTTCTCATCGGTTTTCCCAAGCGCATAAAAGCGTTCTTCATTATCAGAATGTTTAATGTCATTATTAATAACCAGTGGCTGGTTAAAAAATATTTCTTCACTTTCAATGGGAAGAACATTATGCTTTTCCCGGTTTTTTTCAATGTTATATTTATCCCATTGAAAACCTGTACATTCCTTTAATTTCTTATAATTATCCATGGCTATAAGTATATAATGATCATATACAAAGGTAAAGACAAGGTGGAATAATTAAACATAATTTTGTTGGTTGGAAAAGGGGTCTGACCCTATTTCCAAATACTGGTTTTTTTCTTAATTTTGAATTTATATTCATTTAATTGCAGTTATAAGATATGAGG
>CAZMOX010000116.1:0-7187 GCA_964567895.1 uncultured Spirochaetales bacterium
ATCTACCCCCATCTCTTTCCATGGAAGATTTGCTGGAGTTCTTTCGGCCAAAATCCGAATCTCTTTTCCGTCAACAACAATTGCTGTATCAGTAACTGTAACTTTCTTATTAAATACTCCATAAGTTGAATCGTATTTTAGTAGATGAGCTAAAGTTTTAGGATCTGTTAAATCGTTAATTGCGACAATCTCTATATTTTCACGCTCTAAAGCAACCTTAAATGCATTTCTTCCAATTCGTCCAAACCCGTTTATAGCAATTTTCATGAAAAATCTCCTTCAAAAATATTTAATTATGACGACACAAATATATGCAATACAAGCCTCAATGTCAATGTAATGTTCAATTGTTTCTAATGACTATTTTGATTGTATTTATTTTATGTCCTTCTATATCCTGCACAATAAAATCTATATTATTGGTGTCTGTTTTGAAAGATATTTTTTCAAGAGTTTCAGGAATTCTCCCAAACAATTCAAAGACAAATCCACCTAATGTTTCAAAATCATCGTCAGGTAATTCAATCCCTAGAGTTTCATTAATTTCGTCTATTTGTGCCCTGGCTTCACAAAGATATATTCCATTTCCCAGCTTAATAAAATCTTCTTTCTCATCATCAAACTCATCCTGAATATCTCCGACAATAACTTCAAGAATATCTTCCATACAAATAATACCGGAAACTCCACCATATTCATCAATTGCAACAGCTATATGCACTTTTCTCCTCTTAAATTCTTTTAAGAGATCATCCAGCTTTTTACTATCCGGGACAAAGAATGGTTTTCGGATTATATCCTTAACATAAAACTCAGGTAAAGTTTCAGATTTTGTTAATATATCTTTTACATAAAGAATACCAATAACATTGTCTATTGTATCTTTATAGACAGGGTATCGTGAAAATCCTAATTCTAAAATAGGATTTAGAAGAGAAGCAGATGTATCATCAATTGAAACAAATTCTACATTAATTCGCGGAACCATTACCTCTTTAACTGTCGTTTCAGAAAGTTCTTCAACTCCTTTTATCATATCCTGTTTTTCAGATATTTCTTCGGGTAAGGGCTTTCTGACAATAAAAGTAAATATTTTACTAAAAATATTCTGTTTCAAAAAATCTACTCCGTTCTTTTAATCTTTAGATCCCGGCTTTAACTCTACTAAAATTTTTTCCTGAAGTAAAAGCATTTTCTCATCGCTGTTATTTGTTTCATGATCCATACCGATTAAATGTAAAATACCATGTATGAGAAGCCTATTTAATTCTTCTTCAAATGCAACTTTAAAATATTTAGTATTTCTTTTCAATGTATCAATGGATATTATAATATCACCAAGAAATTTAGATTGAATTTCTGTTGAAAACTCATTAATTTCATCATTCTGACAAAAGGAGAGAATATCTGTGGAGCCGTCTTTATCCCGATACATTTTATTTAATTTAGAAATAGAAGCATCTCCCGTTAAAACTATTGAGATTTCTTTATCTTCTAAATCCAGATAATCTAACACTAATTTAACATAATCCAATGAGAATTCATCAGGTGGAAATTCCAGACCAGTCTCTTTCTCAACAATAATATCTACAGTATTCAAGATTTTTTACCTTCGGATAATTCAGGATATTCAATTCGAGTATGATATCGACCTGATAGTATTACGATAAATCTCTTTTTTATCTCTTCAAGTTCTGAAAGCGAAAGATGACAATTCATCAGCTGCTTATTATTGATTTTATCCATAATAATTTTCCAAACAAGTTTTTCAATTTTAGGAGTTGTCGGTTGTTTTATTGTTCTGGATGCGGCATCAACACTATCAGCAAGCATTACTACAGCAGCTTCTCTAGTCATTGGTAGTTTTCCGTTATAAGAAAAATCTTCCGGAGAAATTTTGGTATTTTTCTCATTTTTATTCATTGCTTCTATATAAAAATAGCTTATCAGGTCACTTCCATGATGTTGTGCAAGAATATCAATAACTTCTTGGGGTAGGCCAATTTCTTTTGCTTTTTCTATACCAACTTTTACATGAGATTTAATCACAGCCGCTGACAAGCTGGGTTTTAACTCATCATGCTTATTATCGCCAGTTTGGTTTTCTATGAAATATTCAGGCTGATCGATTTTTCCAATATCATGATAGTAAGCACCTACCCTTGCCAGAAGGCTATTTGCACCAATAGCTTCACAAGCAGACTCGGCTAGATCGGCAACAGCTACAGAGTGACTGTACGTACCTCTAGCAACAACAGCCATTCTTTTCAAAATTTTAGTATTCATGGTAGTTAGTTCAAGAAGTCTGAAATCTGTAGGTAAATTAAAAACAGTCTCTATTACCGGTAAAAGCATAACAAAAAGGATACTTGAAATAAGTGCATTTAATGCAATTATTATGAAATAGGTATAAAATTCTTCAAAACTGTAATCGCCTAAAAGACCTAATATAATGAGTATTATCAATCCTGAAGCAACTAGGTAGGTGAATGATTTTATCATATCAATGCGCTTTTTAGCATGGGTAATTATGACTGTTCCAGTCAGGCCAAGTGAAAGGAGAAAGAGAAAAGAGCTGAAATCTCCCAATGGTATAATAAAAGTTAGTAGTGCTATATATGCTGAAACCAAGTACCCGGTTTGTTTTCCGGCAACAACAGTAAGCATCATGGTTATAAAAGCTATTGGAATAAAAAAAGCAAAAAAGGAAATATTACGTGTAAAAAGAACACTGGTAATACCTGTAAACAGAATATAATACAGGATGATACCAGATAAAGATATATAGAGAAATTGTCTGTAACGATAGTTGGAAGGCAAAAAATAAATAAGTATATATAACATTATAATTGCTAAAACAGCCGAATATACAATATCGCCTATTTTTTCCCCTGATGTTTGCGCTAACTTGTTTCGTTGAAGAATCTGTAATTTCTCAATTGCTTCCTGAGTTACAATATAATCTTTTATAATTATATATTCGCCGGCATCGATGGTACTAATAATGGGTTCTATTGAGTTACTGGCAAAGGTTATTGCCTGTAAAGTACCTAATTTATCATAAATCATATTTGGTTTAATAATTGGCTGTATAAGTTCTGCAGCAAATTTTCTGAGGTTTATCTCATCATCACCAGCACCTTTAATCGTCCATATTGCCAATATTTCCTGAATCCCGGAATTAGCAATAAGGGAATCCAACTTTTCTATACGAACCAATTCTCTGTTATATTCATCATTCATGAACTTGATTTCTACTTCATTAACTTTAAAGGATTCAGCTTCCTGAAGCTCGAAATCTGAGAACACACCACCCTCTAAAACAGATTTTAGTTTTTGCTCTGCAAAATTTATCAGCCTGATTTTATCCTGCATGGAAAAAGTTTGAAAATTTGAGTCTATATCAAATAAATCAAGATCTGCTTTTGAAAAAAGGCTAAAAACAGATTCTGGAAGATTCTCAATCTCGTTACCAATAAGAGAGGTTTTTAAGTGATCAAAAAGAGATAGAATTTTGAGTGTTTCTTCCAGGGATAAAGTGAATTTCGGTTTTATATTTTGCACTGCAATCTGTCTTGCCATTTCTGTAGCTTCAAAATCAATATATTGGATCCTGGTTTTTGCAATTACATTTTTATCAGCAATTTCCCCCTCGGTAAAACCAAGTGCCTGCTGTTGAAGCTGACCGGCTAAATTTTGTGAAAGGATTAATGGAATGATGAATCCTGCAGCAATAAGAATCAATACAAGCAAAGTGACAATAATTTTATCACGAAAACTTAATTTTTTAGGATTTAATTTAAATATCTTTTTCATATGCATCCACAATCTTTCTGACTAGTCTGCTCCTTATAACATCCTTAGACTTAAATGTTATAAATGCTATATCATCTATACTATGCAGGATTCTTGCTGCGTGAACAAGACCCGACTTTCCTGCAGAAGGTAAATCTATTTGAGTAATATCTCCTGTAATAACTGCTTCTGAATTTTCACCAATTCTTGTTAAAAACATTTGCATCTGTTCTCTGGTTGTATTCTGAGCTTCATCTAGAATAATGAATGCATTTTGTAAGCTTCTGCCTCTCATATAAGCAAGTGGGGCAACTTCAATCACACCATTTTCTTCCATTTTTTTTATTGTATGCATAGGTATCATAGTTTCCAGTGCATCATAAAGCGGCCGTAAATATGGGCTGATTTTTTGTGACAAATCTCCCGGTAGAAATCCAAGGTTTTCTCCTGCTTCAACTACAGGGCGAGTTAAAATGAGTTTTTTCCTCTTATTTTGACTTAAATCATGTACTGCTTTTGCTATAGCAAGAAATGTCTTGCCTGTTCCGGCTGGACCAATTCCAAAAACTAGCTGCTTTGAGAACATTGCCTCAATATACGTCAACTGATTCCTGCTTTTCGGATAAATAGATTTACTGCCAGCTTGAATATGAATATTTTTAGGGTCTGATGTTATAAATTCTTCAGATTCTTTCTGTGCCTGAAGAAGTAGTCGTACCTGCAGGGGATCTATATCCCTCTCCTGTTTGGCCAACTCCTTTAAAATATCAATTATTCTCGTAAATGATGAGGTTAACTCTATCTCAGAATCATGTTTGATAGTAATTGTATTTCCTCTAAGGAAAATTTTAATACCTAACCCTTCACTAAGTTCTTTAATATTTTCATCATTTGGTCCGCAAATTTTTTTTAAACTATCTGAATCCTCAAAAACTACAGTCACTATTGCTCCTGTTTTATTATAAACTACTGTATCCCAGTGATAGTATCATGCTCTATTGAAGCAGATATGTCAATTTCCGGCACTGCTTTCCATGATATATATATTGATGCCAAGGGACTCCATTCATATTCATTCTCTGTATTTAGTGCAATTTTTCCAGAGTAATCAAAATTCAAATTCCAATCTTTCATATAATGAGTTATATGCATCTCTATTTCACTCAAATTAAAGTTTGAATCATATCGGTCATCTATATTAAAAAAGTTAAAAGATGTTATGAGATCTTCAAAAAAATACAAAATTCCATTTAAACTTCCATCTAAATAATGGTGTGTAGCACTATTTCTTGATTTTGAAACTATGCTAATATCGAGAAATTCCTCAATTCTTATGTTTAATTTAAAACTTACTGATAATAGATTATCTGATGGGTTTTGAAAGTTATAATTCCAATTTGCAATAAAATCAGTTGATAAAATAATTCTGTTTTTCCAAAACAAAAGTTCTGTTAAAGTTTGATATGAATTTATCTTAATTTTAGCAGGAATAATTTCGCCGTTACCGCCTGCGGATGATTCATCAAAAATAAAAAAAAGTTCCGCAAATGTTCCACCAACATCAATCCTGCTTATGCCCTGTTCCAGCACATTACTGCCAAAATCAAAGAATAATTTTTGACTTAATCTAATTGTATCTGAAAATCTATATAAAAAATTGGGTTGAAGCGTTAATGGAATAAATATATTTTGCGGGAGAGAGAGTTCTGAATAATCATATCCGGCTATGAGAGATCCTGAAAAGGGGACACCTGCTGATGAGTATGAAAACCGAAAAGTTAAAGGATCGTACTGCCAAACACTTGAATCATTTTCAAATAATAAAGAGGTAGAAAAGGAAGCGTTAATATCTCCGATTTTTGTTTCAAATTTTGGATTGATTCGTGGATTATCAGGAGAAAGTGACATAGATACAGTAAGAGTGCTGGAAAGTACTGATATTGGTAGAGAAGCAGAAATAGTGTGCTGAAGAATATTGTCAACATTCCATACGAAAGTTGATAACTTATAATCTGTATCTGTATAGTTATAGGTTAATAATCTGGTTTTTAAAATATAGGATATACCATATGCTGGTATACTGGCCTTTAGCTCATTATTTAATACAAACTTGGTTCTTGCTCTATCCTGATCAATATATGAACTCCAATTGAGAATACTATCTGAAATTTTATTATGCTGCTGAATATAACCCGATGGTTTAACAACATTCCTGATTGATATGATATTTTCGAAAAAACTTCCTGAAAATAAAAGATTAGTATCTAATCTGTTTATGATCTTTTGATACTGAGGTTCTCCATCATCATAAATAATGTCAATATTACCTGAATTTATAATACTATATGATAATTGATAGTGAAAAAACTCATCAATTATTTTTTCATTATCTGCCAATAGAGGTATAATTTTATCTGATAAAGTTATCGGAGAAATAATTCCTGGTAAATTTGTTAAGATATTTGTACTTTGCTCTTTAATTACTGTATCTTGGGTAAATGCAAAAAGATATCCGGATAACCCTGATAAAGAAGGCTCATAATGATTCGAATCCGTATTTATAGCTTGTGAATTTTCACTGCTTAAAAGCACACTATCTTTTATCAATGTACCATTTACTAAATCTCCTGATATTTTTGCACTATGTGTCAGTAAACTAATTGATGAAATTTCATACGTATAAGGTTGAGTTATATCCCATCTTATCTGAGAAGAAATATTTGATATATCTAATTGTTCAATTATTGGTTTTAAATTAGCAAATTCAGGATTAATAGAACCTTTAAGATTCCATACAAAGCGATCTATATTTGAAGCAGAAGGGAATTGTGCGGTTCCTGTTAAATCTCCAAGTTCAAATTGAGTTTTCCGCTGCATATAGTCTTTTAACACCTGCTCATCAGAATAGAATGGGAGTGATATGCTAAATGTAAATCCTGAAGTGTCAATATTTATATCCGGTTCAATGAGAAAACGAAACACCGGATTAATCGAGTCAGGATTTACAGCGACCAATGTTTTAACATTAATGCTCTGTAATAAGGAAATATCATTAAGTTTTATATCAAGACCTAAAGAAATACCAACTTGTTCATATACATCAATGTTAACAGCAAGATATGATTCAGTTTCCTTTGCCCAATCAAGTAATTCACTTTCAGGGGAATACATTTCAAGGATTGTTCCCTGAATACCCTCTACAATACTCTTTGTTTGCTCTTGTCTCTGTAAAAAAGTAGTAAAACTAGTGGCTGATGCAGATTCTTTTTCGGTAAGTGATCCAAATATCATAGTTGTTGTATTTAAAAAAGCACCTCTATCTACTGAAAAACCGAAAGAGGGATTAAAGAAGAAATCTACTCCAGGATAAAAGAAAAAAGGAAGATAAAAAA
>CAZMOX010000117.1:0-5649 GCA_964567895.1 uncultured Spirochaetales bacterium
TCTTTCAGGAAGTTCCTTTAGCTCAGTATCGCTTAATTTTTCGGTATTAATAGGCTCATGAATAATCAGTTCAATTTCCTGCTTTCTTATATGAGTCTTGGATTCAAGCAGCAATGAGGTATTGTTAATGGTTAATGGTAAAATGATTGCTTTTGCCTTCGTAGCTAACTTAATACTACCGGATTTAAAGGTACCAAATGATTCTGATCTGCTCCGGGTACCTTCAGGAAATATTAATTGGGGATGACCGGCTTTAATCGCGATAACTCCATCAAGGATAGCCTTTATCTGAGATCTCAGATCACTCCGATCCATATACACACATCCAAGAATATCCATCCAGGTTCTAAGAATAGGTACTCTATGTAACTCTTTTTTCGCAATAAATCCTAGAGGAATGGGTAGATACCCTACTATAAGCGGTATATCTACTAAACTCTTGTGATTCGACACAAAGCAAAGCCTCATCTCATCTGTTGGAATATGATTAAGTCCTTTAATAGTTACAGAACCACCAAGAGATATTACTATCCCCCTGGACAACATCTCTCCATTAAATCGTATATAACGCTCGGCAAGTTTTCTCAAACCAAGAAATCGAAGAATGGTTCCAGGTATTATTCCAAGGATCATTGAAAAAAGAAAATGTATGCAAACATACAAAGTTGCTAAAATTAAATGTAGTTTAATCATCTATAAAACACCTCATCCCGAATCTATCTTTAAATAAGATTTTTTCTATAGAGTCGTGCATAATCGCCCTCAATTTGCATTAGCTCATCATGAGTTCCGTCTTCAACAATTTCTCCGTGTAGGAGTACACATATTCTATCTGCATTTCGCACAGTTGTTAACCTATGTGCAATAATAATTGAAGTTCTGTTTTTAGCAAGAGTATCAAACGCATCCTGAATAAGCTTTTCAGATTCTGAATCCAAAGAAGATGTGGCTTCATCAAATATCAGGATTTCCGGATTTTTAAGAAAAACCCTTGCAATTGAAATTCGCTGCTTCTGCCCACCAGAAAGCTTGACACCTCTTTCACCCACTTCAGTATCAAATCCCTTAGGTAGTGACATGATAAATTCATAGATATTTGCTGCAGCTGCAGCCTCCTCTACCGCTAAATCTGTAGCAGTTGGGTTACCATAGAGAATATTCTCTCTTATAGTTGCATCAAACAGAAATACATTCTGTTGAACAATACCTATATGTTTTCGTAGAGATCTTTGAGAAACTTGCTGTATATTCTGCCCATCAATAAGAATAGAACCCTCTTGTGGTTCATAGAATCGCGGTAAAAGGGAAACAAGCGTTGATTTTCCAGCACCTGACTCCCCAACTAAAGCAGTTTTTTTACCCGGTTCGATTGCTATATTTATATCTTTTAAAATATAATCAGTCTCATCATAATATTTGAATGATACATTCTGTAGAGTAACTTCCCCATTAATAAAAACCATCTCTTTTGCACCAGAATGATCCTGAATATCCGGGATTATTTGTAATATTTCAGTAAATCGTTCAAAGGCAGCTGCCCCCTGCTGCAACTGCTCGGTGAAGTTTATTAATCGATCAATTGGTGGGAGTACAATCCCGACATAAAGAATAAATGCAACCAGATCATAGATCTGAATAAGTCCTCGATAAATAAGTATTGACCCCCCCGCAACTACAGTAAAATAGTAGATTTCACGAAGAAACAACATTCCTGAATGATATCGTGCCATGATTGTGTACATTTTTTCTTTTGCTCGTTGAAATCTGGAATTAACAACCTCAAACTTCTCTTCTTCAACTTGCTCATTATTGAAAGACTTAACTTCACGTATCCCCTGAACTGAATTTTCAACGGCAGAATTAATATCTGCTATTTTTTCACGGACATGTCTAAAACCTTTTCTCATTCTTCTTCCAAGGATAAGCCCCCAAATCATCATGAAAGGAATTGGTAATAGTGAAATTAATGCAAGAGGCACACTAAATATAAACATAAAAGAGTATGCAGTTATAAGAATTACGATAGAGATTAGTAAATCTTCTGGTGCATGATGTGCTATTTCAGCAATCATATTCAGGTCATTCGTAATTCTGGACATAATATGTCCGGTTTTGACATTGTCATAGTAGGAAAAAGAGAGTTTCTGAAGGTGGCTGAAAAGATCACTTCTCATATCAGCTTCCATCCTGACACCAAGATTATGACCCCAGCGAACACGAATATATGTGGCAATTGTTTTTAAAATATATATAGCCAGCATAAGGCAAAAGACAATCAGCATCATGCGCTTATTGCCTTCAGGTATGTATGTTTTGAGCAATTCCCTTGTAAGAGATGGGAAGATGACTGCCAGCAGTGATGCCGCTGTTGCTACGGTCATATCAAGAATAAAGAGTCTTAGGTGTGGCCGATAATATGATACAAATTTTTTAAACATTTTTTTTAAACAACTGCAGAACAGTAACGTTCATTCTGCAGCTAATTCTATCATTTTATCTATTATTTATTAAATAGTTTTGCCAAAAAACCTGCTTTTTTCTTTATATCCTTATTCTCTTTTTCGGTATGAGTATTAGAAGGGGAATGAGTACTATACTGTTTTTTATAGTATTCCATTCTTTCGTCAAATGACATTGATTCAATAGCGCTGTAATCAAAAGATTCATGCCTCTTTTTGTGATTATGTCCCTGTCCCCGATTAGTATCTGGAGTCGCTGTACGCTTCTTAACCGGGGTAGAGGGCGTACGTCTCTCAGGTGCTGGTCGGGAACCCCTTGCTGAATTCTGGTGACCTCCGCCTGAAGAAGCTCTGCGATTGTTACCATTTCGCGGACCCGCGCCTCCATGTCCACCTCGCTGTGGGGGTCTGGAAGATCTGGATTTATTACGTGAAGCTCCGGCAAAATCTGCATCTTTGACAAGATCCCTAAAATGCAGTCCGGCGCTTTTATCCTTCACACTTGCAAGCTCTTCGTCATTTACCCAGGCAACGGGAATCTGCATACTGATAAAATCCTGAATTGCTTCCAAACCATAAACGAACTGTTCACATGCCATTGTTATGGCCAGACCGCTCTTGCCTGCTCTTGCAGTTCTTCCAATACGATGAACGTAATTCTCAAAATCTTCAGGAATATCATAATTGATAACCATTTGGAGATCATCAACATGCAGCCCCCTTGCTGCAACATCAGTTGCTACAAGAAACTTGATTTCCCCGGCTTTCATCCTCTCAATTACCTGGAGTCTCTTATTCTGGGGAAGATCTCCCATCAGGAACTGAACATTATATCCATTTATTTTGAGCCTTTTTGCAATCTCAACGACACGGACTTTAGTATTTGTAAAAATAAGAGCACTTTCAGGATTATACTTTCCAAGGAGAAAGAGCAGTAAATCAAATTTTTCATTCTTGCTGATATGGTAAAGTTCCTGGCGTATCTCTTCAACGGTTATGTTTTCTGATTCAATCTCAATCTCGATCGGTTCATGCATAAATTCCCAAGCAAGATTCCGAGCTCTGTTATTTAAGGTAGCACTAAAAAGCATGGTTTGGCGCTCTTTTGCCGGTCGCATCCTACTCATCATTTGCCGTATATCAGGATAGAAACCCATATCAAACATTCTGTCCGCTTCATCAATTACCGCTATATCAAACATTCTATAATCAATTTTATTTGATTTTTGAAAATCCAGAAGTCTTCCAGGAGTTCCTATAATAATATCTACTCCATCTTTCAGCATTTTTTCCTGTTTAGGGTACCCGACACCACCAAAAAAACAACCAATACGAATATCTTCCATTCCTTTAGATAATAATTCTGCATCATCTTTGATCTGAACGGCTAGTTCTCTGGTTGGAACGATGATTATTGATTTTATTCGCTTTTTATCCTGGTTTAAAGTAAATGCATTTAATATGGTTAATAAAAAAGCCGCTGTTTTCCCCGAACCGGTTTGGGATTGCACCGCAACGTTACTTCCTGTCAATGAGTGTTGAAACACTTTTTCCTGCACTGGCATACACTCTGTAAATTGTGCTGCCTTAATTCCTTTTATTACATCTTCTGTAAAATTATATTCTTCAAATTTCATGGGTATACTATACTCATTATGCAGAGAAAAGCCAACAGAGGGCTTAACACTGTTTGTTTTGTGATTTATGCTTCGATTTAGAGCCTCAATTGTTATTGTGTACTGGTTAGGAGATACGTTTATCAAGTCTTTCCATTATAAAATGTAACAATCTGGATGTCTCATTATTACCAAGTTTATTAATATCTGACAACACCCGTTTTCTATAAAATTCACTTTTTTCTTCAGCCTTGGATAAACCACCAAGTTCAGTTACTCTGCGGACTATGCCAGCTGCTTGCTTTTTATTAATTTTTTTCCGGTTTTTAAGAAACTGCTCCAACTTTCCATCAGTATCAGCATTCATGGCATATATGAGAGGAAGTGTCGCAATGCCGCACCGCAAATCATTTCCTGATGGTTTTCCTAAAGTTCGTGAATCCCCAACATAATCCAAAATATCATCCTGAATTTGAAATGTAATTCCAATCCCATACCCAAT
Source organism: uncultured Spirochaetales bacterium (assembly GCA_964567895.1). Lineage (GTDB taxonomy): Bacteria > Spirochaetota > Spirochaetia > JABMQR01 > JABMQR01 > JABMQR01. Next base: position 4,578 of record CAZMOX010000117.1, read on the forward strand.
TCTTCGCAGCAGAAATTGCACTGACTCAGGTGCTTTTACAGCGGCGGCACCGAGATAAAGACTCAAGGAAAAAAGGGATGCTGTTTTCCCGGCAATCCTCCGTAAATATCGGGTTTCAGAGATTGAAAAATCCCACATCTCACTATCCTGATCTATTTCACTATCACAAAGACGGCAAATAGAATTTTTTACAATTTCAGGATCAATTTCCTCAGATTGTATGGTTAACTGTGAAAAGGCCCGCGTCAATAAATAGTCCCCGGCAATAACCGCTTTTTTAACCCCGGCCTGTATTTGAATTGTTGGTTTTCCTCGTCTGGTTGATGATTCATCAATAACATCATCATGCACTAATGATGCCATGTGCAGCATCTCCATCGCTGATGCCATCTGAAAAACAAGTTTATCTTCCCTGTCTTCTGCAATATTGATTAATGAAGCTATATAGATCATTGCAGGACGCAGCATCTTTCCACGGTTATCAGCCAGTTCCAGGAGAATGGGTCGAATATAGGGACTCGCCGGGAGAACAGCTGCCCGAATAATATTTGTGATTTGCGCTAATGCCTGTTGTATCTCCGGTTCGCCCTGCCAGAATCTATTCATATATATCTTCTATTTCCTTTTATTTCTCAGTTTTTTTGCTATTTGTTGTTTTTTAGTATACTGAGGTTCACCTGTGTACAAGTAGGATCTTTTTGCCAGAGAAGTTTTATTCCATGTTTTTTTAATCCATGGCATAGCCCAGTAATCCAGACCTAAAGCACGCCCGGCACCTCCCATCATTACCAGAGCAACCATCATATACCAGATAATTTCCCTGCTGGCCATTGCACCCATTATCAACATAGCAGACAGACCAATAGAAACTGCTGCAGCGATAAAAGTAAAAAACCCGCCTATAAAGCATAGTCCAAGTATTATTTCCACAAACACGATTACTAACTGGAAAAAATAGGGTGCTGCTGCTACAAATGTATCTGATATCCAGAGATAAAGACCTGTAGGTTCCTGCAATAGTGGGGGTGCAAATTGTGGAACTACTGCAGTCGCCAAAGTTGTTGCGGCTGCT
>CAZMOX010000117.1:5749-7128 GCA_964567895.1 uncultured Spirochaetales bacterium
TCCGTCACTACTGGTGCAACATTCACCACCACCTCAGCAACCTCACTGGCTGCAGAAGTAGCATCTACAGCTGCTTGTGCAACAGCTGTTGTCTGTACAGCCGCAGCTGTATTTGTAACAGCACTACTATCAACCGCTGCTGCCACTGCTGCAACTTCTTCGGTACTCACAGCAGCACCCCAGTAGACATGACTTCCAGTTTTATCTGAAAGCCAGCCATCAGAAATTTTCTTAATTCCTTCAATTAGCCACATTACACCCAGGAACATTCTCAGCATTACCATCCAGTATGAAGGCACTTTATATGATGCCAGACCGCCAATTAGTGAACGTTTGTTTTTAATATCAACAATTTCATGTTTTAGATATATCCACCAACCATTTGGTCCACAAACACTCTGATGATAAATCATGTTTACAAAATGCTTAACAGCAAGTGCAAAAAAACCGGATAAAGAGAGTCCCATATTGTGAGAAACTCCATAGTGGCCACCTATAGAGATCATATACCCATGGAAGTTTGATTTAAAGGGTTTTACTTCCTGAGTTTTTAATCCCAGAGATTTTTTCACCTGAGCTATAATACCATTGGCAGCTACTGAGGCTGTTTGCTCTGCGGCTTCAACAATCTGCGGGACAGGTCTTTCATTCTCAATAAACCACATACCATCTCCGGCAAGAAATACATTTTCATAATCAGGACTTTGCATATATTTATTAACTTGTTTGCGGCCAACTTTCCCATCCGCTATTCTAAGATTTTCACAAAATGCTGACCCTTTTACTCCACATGTCCAAATCAAAGTTTTAGTTCTTATTTCCGTTCCATCTTTTAAGGTAAACCCATTTTCGTCAGCTTTGACTATTAATGAGTTAATCCTTATATCGACACCTTTTTTCCGAAGATACTTTTCAGCTTTTAAACGAGGTTTTGCAGGCAGCATTGGGAGTATTTTATTAAGTCCTTCTACACAAATAAGTGATATTTCTTCTTGTTCAATGCCATATTCATCACACAGAAGAGGCATCCACTCTACCAACTCTCCCAACATTTCGATCCCGGTAAAACCTGCACCTGCCGTAACAAAAGTCATCATTTCTGATCGTTTCTGGAGATCTTTCTCCAGAGATGCTTCTTCAATTGTTGCACGAATATGTTCCCGCAAAATTATTGCATCACTAAGGCTCCAAAGAGTAAAGGAGTTCTCTTTAATTCCCGGAATATTGAAATCAGTTGGCTCACCACCTGTACTGATAAGCAAATAATCAAACTGATATGTCTGGTCGCTGGATCGCAGCAGCTTTTTCTCAAAATCTATATCTTGTATGGTATCCTGCAGAACTCTGACTGTTGTTCCAGAAAAAATACTATAAAATGT
>CAZMOX010000118.1:0-7115 GCA_964567895.1 uncultured Spirochaetales bacterium
AGCGTTACAGGGTACTAAGGGCTTTTTTATATCCAATAAATTTTCATTCATAGTTCGCTCCTAAAGATTATTTGTCTATTCCCAATGCTTTTTTTATGGGAACCCAATATCTATATTTATCTTCTATGTTCCTGCAGTACTTTGTGGGAATAGGACTACTTGATGGAAGCTTAATCAATGAGATCCTGTTTAACACCTCTCTATATTGAGGTTCTGATTTCACCAAGTTTTCTGAATAGTCTTTAAAACCTTTAGCAGATTTGCTGCCGTTGAAAAAAAGTGTAGTTATTAATGGATTAGCTTTCAAAAGAAGGAGTATTTCATTGGAGACACCCTGCTCTATACTCTGATCAAGACTCCCTTTTTTTCGAATACAAGCTGCATAAACATCCCACAAAGCTATATGATGCTTCTTAACAAACTCAATCCGTTGCTCATAACTCTTTTGCCAGGGATCCTCGGGGCTCCCCAGTAAGCGATAAATCATTGGCCAAAAATGATTTCTTTTAAAGGCATAATATTGCTGCAATCGCAGCGACTCACCACCGGGCATTGTTCCCAATATTAATATTCGAGGTGCTTTCGGTACTATTGGAGGAAATGAGTATAATGTGGGGTATGCAATTAATTCAGACATATTAATAACATACTGTACCAAAGATATATCGTGAAGTATTTCCTTCTTTAATAGACCCTAAAAAGTTTGCTTTGCAAACTTCAAAGAGGTAATTTAAAATTTAAAAAATTTTTAAATTTCCTCAATTGACTAACGACGAAGAATAGTGTAAATTTCCTTCTGTTACCAATGCGGCAGTGGTGGAATCGGTAGACACGCTAGCTTGAGGGGCTAGTGGGCGCAAGCTCGTGGAGGTTCAAGTCCTCTCTGCCGCACTTAATTAATTGCAAGTCCTGTATGTATTTACAGGGCTTTTTTTGTGTTTGGTGAAAATTGAGCACTGACGCCAGTATTGACGCATTTGGTTTTGTGTTTGGGTGTTATTCAAGTAAGAATTCGGGATTAAATCATTATATGCAAACAATGGTGGATTAATACCAACTCGAGGAATCATTCTTCCAAAATACGATTGTACTCATCCACAGATAATTCTATATCATTCAGGATTTTACGAATCAAAGGACGTGCCAGCGATCTTCCTGGGTGATGAGGCAATGTAGTAGTCCTTCCATCTGCATGTCTGTAAAATGCATGACTTCCTTTTTGTCTGGTTCGTTCAAAATGCAAATGAAGAAGAATCTTTTCCATCTTTTTTGCATCAATTAAAATAAGCTTGCTCAAATAGCGACCTCAATACTCTGAATACCAAAGAATTTAGGTAGATTTTGCATTTCTTCTTCCGTAAAACCTTCTAAGCATAAGGTTAAGACTTCTTTTAAATTATTGTTTAACTCATCTAAAGTTTCTGCTTGAGTATGGGCTCCTGGAACCTCAGGAACTATACCAACAAATAATCCAGATTCAGGATCTTTTTCAATATAAGCTGTAAATGAAGAATTTTTCATAAATGGATTATAACAGAATAATTAAAATCAATAAACTAAATTTAACGCTAAAAGTATAGATTGATTACTTTACAAAAAAAATTAATGATAATAATCCGATCACCGACGATCATGGTAATCGGTTAGATTCTTCTGAGGCAGCTTGCTAAAAGAATACCGCAGGACTGGTATGATATTTTTTTGAAAGCTTATCAATATGGTTTTTATTAAGCTGTCTTTTCCCGTTTAGAATTTCACTTATCACAGACTTCGTTGCAACATCGGTTAAATCTTTTTGTTTGTGTCCGTGCTGATCCATAAGGAATTTTAACACCTCTACAGGTGATGACCTTTTTACAGGGTAGTGTTTGTCCTCATATTTTTCAATAACAGCTAGTACAAAGTCTAAAAGAGGTTCAATTTCGGTATTTTCATTTTCAAATATATTTGTCAATTCCTCTGCATAAGCTATAGCCTGATTAAGATCATTATCTGTATTTATTTGAAACTGCAATAAAAACTGTGATACTGCTTTCACTTCATTATTCATGACAAATTTTTTCATACTATCAACCTCCTACATATTTCTTTGTATATTCTGCGTACGTTAGCAACTCTTGAATAAATACTGTCTTGCCCCATGTAATTCTTACGATGGATTTCTGCAGTCTCTCCTGCAGTAACTTCTCATTCATTACACCTTTTTAATTTGACTTATTGCATAAAGTGGTAAATTGATCAATGTTTCTTCTTGCCGGTAATTTGACATTGAAGTACGAATGGCAAGCTTAGGTGAATACTTTGCACAATATGATTTTAAACTTTTTGACTGAAGGTTTTCTGCCGCTTTCACTTCCAATGGAATCACATCGTTCATGTGTTGAAATACAAAATCAACTTCGGCATTGCTTCTTTCATTTGACCAATAAGATGGCTCAATTGATGTCTCTGCGCGAAGTTGCTGCTGTACATATTGTTCGGTAAGAGCGCCCTTGAATTCTTCAAAAATTCTATTACCTTCAATTATTGAACGTTCATCAAGACCGCTTAAAGCTGCGAGCAAACCCACATCAAGCATAAACAGTTTAAACCCATTTCCTGAATATGCTGTTAACGGCATGGCTGGTTTTGTAATACGTTGAATCTGATAAATCAGACCGCAATCATGAAGCCATTGAATAGCAAGTTCAAAGTCTTTTGCTCTTGCTCCTTTGCGAAGAGAACCGTAAAGAAATTTTCGATTTTCTTTTGCCAATTGGGCGGGAATTGAATTCCAAACCATCCTGATGCGTGGCACTGTTGCATTTGGAGCATGCTTTGAAAAATCCTGATCGTATGCAATTAGAAGACGAAGATGAATTTCCCGTACCAGAGAATAATTATGTTGGTTAATAAAACAGTCTACAGCTTCCGGCATTCCTCCAACATAAAAATAACTTCTCAGCAGTTCGATATATTTGCTTTTAAACGAAGTAATCAAGCCCCAATCCTTATTCTCAATGAGTTCATGCAAATTTTCATTGCCTGTCGCGTCGAGAAATTCAGTAAAACTCATCGGATAAAGATCACAGAAATCAACCTTTCCAACAGGGAAACTGGTTCCTTTGTGCATGGCAACTCCCAGCAATGAACCTGCAGAGATAATTGCATATTCAGGGACTTTTTCATTAAAGTATTTTAATGAAGTGATAGCCTGAGGAACTTCTTGTATTTCATCAAAAACAATTAGCGTGTCGTTCGCAGAGATTGTAACGCCGGATTCTATTTGCAGCGCTGTAATCAAACGTTCAATATCATAGTCCCCTTGAAAGACTTGCTGCATTCGCTGGTTATTTTCAAAATTGATATAAGCTGCATTATGAAAAAAAGTTTTACCGAATTCCTGCATGAGCCAGGTCTTGCCAACCTGTCTTGCTCCGCGAATAATCAAGGGTTTGCGTGTAGGACTATCTTTCCATCTTTCAAGTATCTGCATAGCACGTCGTTTCATATATGTATTCTCCTGATAAAGTACCTTATATTGTATATATAATAGCACTTTATATACAAAACGACAAACGTCTTTTTGATGATTAACTACATTTTTTCAAACGACTCTTTGCAGCCATGCTTAACAATCCGCTGGTGAAAATCTCTACTGATAAAGCAAAGTTAAAGATCATAAGATATGCTTTATAATTATGCCCGAGGATACCACCTAGCTTAGGAGGTGTAAGATATCGGGCGATGCTCCCTTCCGGATCGATATATCCCTTCTATTACTTTAACAGTTTCTCTTCCATCCTCTCCTGTAATCAGCGGATCCCGATCTTCTTCGATTGCCTGAACAAAATCGTTGATCTGCTCTGTAAAAAAATATGTTGTGGCGTCGATTGTCTTGAAGAAATCATCATCTTCCTTTTTCCAGGCAGCCAGAAGATTCTGTTCCCCGGGGATAGTCCAAAGATCATTCACAGGAGTCTCCAGGATTCCGCTCTGTCCTGCGACAAACATCGCACCACCATCAGTCTGCACTCCCGTTGATGTTCCGCTTGAGCCATGAATATGAACCTTGGCAAATATTCCCGGTTTCTGTGAATTTGATACAAGAACTGATCCCAATCCTCCGTTTTGAAAGCGGATTGAAGCGACAGCCGTGTCCTCCACCTCGATATAGGGATGATTGATATTTTCCCAGTAAGCCTGTATTTCAGCCACAGGTCCCATGAACCAGCACATAAGGTCAAACTGATGGGGAGCCTGATTGATAAGAACTCCACCACCTTCTGTAATCCATTTACCTCTCCAGGGATCACTGTTGTAGTAGGCTTCATCACGCCAGCCGAGAATAATCACCTGGGCAATGGCTGCCTTATCTAATTTCCCGGCAATTATGGCTTCTTTTATCCTGATGCACGAAGGATACCATCTCCTCTGACTTATGACAGACAAAGATTTTCCGGCTTTTTTTCCTGCCTCGATCATATCTGTACACTCTTCAACACTCAGTGCCATCGGTTTTTCTACCAGCACATGACAATCGGCATCAAATGCAGCGATTGCATCATCGCGATGACGTGGGTGTGGTGTTGTAATGATTACAGCATCAATATTATCTAATTCTGACATTTGAGCTACTGATACCCGTGATGATATACCCCACTTCCCGGCAAAAGTATCACATTTTTCTTTGTTGTGCCCGCAAACTGATACTAATGTGGCCGATTTAGAGTCTTTAAGAGCCTGAGCATGAAGGTTTGCCACTTTACCATAACCGATCAATCCAAAACGTATTTTTCCCATAGTTATTCCTCTTATGTATAAACTGCTAGTTCTTTAAAGGTTCATGGTGTTAAAACTATTTTTAATAATCCTTTTTCGCGATTGTACAGTCTTTCAAACCACTGCTGACCTTCACTTAAGGGAGCAACAGCACTTATTAAAGGTTTTACATTTATTTTATTACGCACCATAAGATCCAGGACAACCGGATATTCCCCGGCCATGGCACAAGATCCATAGAGAGAAACCTCTCTTGTTACGACTTGCTGTAAAGGCAATTCTATAGAAGGATGTATATTCCCGATTAAAGTTACAGATCCTCCTTTCCGAACTAGTTGTACAGCTGTTTTTATTGAATTGGTAATGCCGACTGCTTCGAAAACTCTATCAGGTCCTCTTCCCCCGCATATTTTTATCACTTTTGCTGCAGTATCAGGATTTGATGGATCAAATCCATAATCAGCTCCCATCGTTATCGCAGTCTCAAGCCGGAAAGCATCAGTATCCAGAGCAATTATTTTCCCTGAAGTGGAAGTCTTTAAAATCTGAATCAGTAGAAGACCTATAAGACCGGTACCCACAACGGCTACTGAGTTATTCAATTCTACAGATGTAATTCTTAAAGCATGAGCGGCTACTGCAGCCGGTTCGGCCATAGCTGCTTCCTTGAAAGAGAGCCCTTCGGGAAGCTTATAGGTAATGTAGTCGGGTATGACAATAAACTCTGCAAAAGTTCCATCGCGTCGGTATTCATCACATGAAACACCAATAACTTTTCTATTATCGCAGAGATTTACAGAACCCTTTCTGCAATAATCACATTCGCCGCAATATAAGGTCGAATCGAATGTGACCCTGTCACCGATATTGAAATCTTTAACAGCTTTACCTATACCGACAATTTCTCCCGATGCTTCATGTCCCATAATTACAGGAGGAATTCTTCTCCCTGTAGAACCATCAAATCCGTGAACATCAGATCCACATATAGCGGCAGCCCGAATTCTCACCAGAAGATCTCTGTCCCCGGTTAATTCAGGAGCAGGGACATCGGTGAAATTAAGATGTTTGTATTTTTCCATTAGCAATGCTTTCATTTTTTTTCCTTATTTTACAAGTGAGCCTTTTTTAAAAAGGCAGCCGAAGCGTATTTAACATCCAATCCGGATTGAATGCGACCAACAAACCATTCGAAAAGGTAATGAAATCATAAAAAAATAGAAATGGATCCATGAAAAGTATAACAGAAATTTTTGGCGGCTCACAGATATTGCCTCAATAATAAATCAAGATTTATTATTGAGTTTGGGTCACAGAAAGCACTGAGAGAATTGGATACCCAGTGTGCCTGGGGCTGCAAAAAGAACAGTCAAGGTAATATTCAATTCTGGAAAGGTTATAATTCTCTGATGGATGCAGCCTATGATGCCCCGGAGATTCGTAATTATAGTGCCGCTAAGGGACGTATTGCCCTCATTGATTATAATAAACGCCGTAAAGACTCCCGTCCACCTATGGATCCGGCTCAAAAGAAGCGGTTTGGTATTCGATCTACGGTAGAACGATCAAATTCACATCTGAAAGATTGGCTGCTTCCGGCGAAGCTTATGGTAAAAATTATCAAGATAGCAGGTGAAAGCTGATGATTGGTTTTTAATCTGAATCGAAGACGGTGGGATTCTGTTTGATAGAACGCTAACGATAATAAGTATTTATCAACAAATTACTTATCTAAAATGAATGATATGTTTTAAAATCGGTTAGATTCATCTGAGGCAGCTTGCTAAAAGAATACCGCAGGACTGGTATGATATTTTTTTGAAAGCTTATCAATATGGTTTTTATTAAGCTGTCTTTTCCCGTTTAGAATTTCACTTATCACAGACTTCGTTGCAACATCGGTTAAATCTTTTTGTTTGTGTCCGTGCTGATCCATAAGGAATTTTAACACCTCTACAGGTGATGACCTTTTTACAGGGTAGTGTTTGTCCTCATATTTTTCAATAACAGCTAGTACAAAGTCTAAAAGAGGTTCAATTTCGGTATTTTCATTTTCAAATATATTTGTCAATTCCTCTGCATAAGCTATAGCCTGATTAAGATCATTATCTGTATTTATTTGAAACTGCAATAAAAACTGTGATACTGCTTTCACTTCATTATTCATGACAAATTTTTTCATACTATCAACCTCCTACATATTTCTTTGTATATTCTGCGTGCGTTAGCAACTCTTGAACAAATACTGTCTTGCCCCATGTAATCCTGACAATCAGTCTGTATTTATTTCCTTTTATATTGAAGCAAATCAACTTATTATTTGCTATTGGATCAGCTGTAGGGAAAGAGTGCCT
>CAZMOX010000119.1:0-7040 GCA_964567895.1 uncultured Spirochaetales bacterium
ATTTCTTGCATAAGCAACCATCCGGGCTGCCTGCTGCAGAACTTCTTCGGGTTGTTTTTTCAGCTTATACTTCATATGAATATCTGAAGTGGCTATAAAGGTATGAATCCTTGGTTTGACTGCATTTCTCAGAGCCTCCCAGGATGCATCAATATCTTTTTTCAGTGTTCTTGAGAGGCTCGCAACGGTACACTCTTTAATCACTTTGGAAACTGCATCAATTGCAGCCGAATCTCCAGGTGAAGCAATGGCAAACCCAGCCTCTATAACATCAACCTTTAGCGTTTCCAGCTGACGTGCCAGTCTAACTTTTTCCTCCAGATTCATACTGTATCCGGGAGCCTGTTCACCGTCCCGCAGTGTTGTATCAAAAATTTGTACTCGATTCGCCATACTCTTCCTTCCTGTTTTTTTCATATTTGGCTTTGCTATACTGTTATTTTTTCAGCCAACTCATAAATGATCTCATCTTTTTACCGGTTGCAGTTAAAAGGTGATCCTGTTCCATGCGTTTCCTGGCATTAAAGAAGGGTCTTTTCACCCGGTTTTCCAGTATCCAATTCCGTGCAAATGTTCCATCCTGGATCTCTGTCAGAACATTCTTCATCTCTTTACGCGTCTCTTTTGTGATAATTCTCCGGCCGACCATATAGTCACCATATTCTGCAGTATCACTAATGGAGCGGCGCATATATTCCAGTCCGCCCTGATTAATCAGATCAACAGTCAGTTTCAGCTCATGACAGCACTCAAAATATGCCATTTCAGGGTTATAACCTGCTTCTACAAGGGTATCAAAACCGGCTTTAATCAGCTCGGAAACGCCGCCGCAGATAACTGCCTGTTCGCCGAACAGGTCGGTTTCCGTCTCTTCTTTAAAATTAGTGCCAAAAACTCCTGCACGCGCACCACCGATTCCAGCTGCATAAGCAAGAGCAATCTCTTCTGAATCACCTGAGTAATCCTGATGTACAGCTATCAGACAGGGAATACCCTTCCCTTCCAAAAACTGGCTCCTTACTGCATAGCCGGGACCTTTAGGAGCTATTAAAATAACATTCACATCAGCAGGAGGTAAAATCTGTCCAAAATGAATATTAAATCCATGGGCAAAGGCCAGATATTTTCCTGCAGAAATGTTTGGCTTAATACTCTCTTCATAGAGAGCCGCCTGTTTCTCATCGTTGATCAGAATCATAATCACATCTGCTGCGGCTGCTGCCTCAGCGGCAACCATCACCTTCAATCCGGCCTCTTCAGCCTTTTTCCAGGACTTACTTCCTTCATATAATCCCACAATTACGTTAACGCCGGATTCGTGAAGATTTAAAGCATGTGCATGCCCCTGATTTCCATATCCAATAACTGCAACGGTTTTCCCATCGAGAAGATGTATATTTGTATCACTTTCTACGTAAGTTTTTCCCATTTTATTACTCTCCTATACTTTAACTAACTTCCTCAAAACAACACTTCTATTTTGAGGTCTGAAGCATTTCCTCATTAAGTGTCTCTGCTCCCCTGCCCACTGCAGAAAGCCCGGTTCGGACAATTTCCAGAATTCCATGCGGTTCGAGAAGTTGTATAAAGGCTGAATTTTTGTCCTGATCCCCTGTTATCTGCATGGTGATAGATTTAGGGGTAACGTCCACGATCTTCGCTTTAAATATATCGGCAACTTCAACTACATTTGCCCGTGCTGACTGGGGAGCCTTTACCTTAATCATTAAGAGCTCACGATAGACGGAACTGTTTGGTTTCATTTCGGAGATATGCTTAACATCTATAAGCTTAGCCAGCTGTTTAGTTATCTGCTCAAGTATTGTATGATTATCTTTCACAACAATCGTCATCCGTGAAAAATCGGGGTTCTCAGTCTCACCCACCGACAATTTATCAATATTGAATCCGCGTCTGCTAAATAGACCTGCAACCCTGCTCAGGACACCTGAATGATTATTTACAAGTACTGATAGAATGTAACGTTCCATTTTCTTCTCCTTTTCAATATAAAACATAGAAAACTAATTCACTTCTTATGTATGCGGGTACTGCCATGCAGCCCGATATATGTGTATCACGGTATTCTTATAGAATAATTTCTAGAGGTATAATGACAGATAGTGAGAGGACTAATAGTAGGACAGAAAGGACAATGACAGGTAGGGAAGAGGTAATTGGGGAGATTTTTCTTTGTGCTGCTGAACAGCTGTTTTCTGATGACCGCGTACTTGCATCCATTCCAGATGGATAGCAGAAGCGGCATGTATCCTTCTGCATCATCATAATTCTTTCCTTTGTTCGTACTAATTGTCTCTTTTATACTCCCGTACCCTAAATATGTCAAGACAATTGTTGCTTGGCTCTATTTACTTGTATATTTTATGCATATTTATGTAATTTATTGCATACGTGTATGTTGATTCGGATTAATTATTGGCGTATTATTGAGAACATGAATAAAACAGTCATTCAAGGTAATATCAGCGGAACTATAACAATTCCATCATCAAAATCTCAAACCATTCGGGCGCTGCTTATTGCAGCCGCGGCGGAAGGAGTCAGCAGACTGCACAATCCTTTAAATTCACATGACACCCTTTCCTGCCTGACTTTCTGTAAAAGTATAGGTGCTGAGATTGTGAAAACAGATGAGTATTGGGATGTTACCGGGATAGCAGGGACTGAAAAAATTCGGAACCTACGATTAAAATACAAGAAAGAAAATCCGCTTATACTTGATGTCGGCAATTCCGGGACAACCCTCTATCTGGGAGCAGGTTTCGCCGCATCATTGGGAATACCGGTTATTCTTACCGGTGATGCACAGATTCGAAACAGACCCGTTGAAAATCTGTTAAACAGCCTGCGGGAGCTTGGCGCTGAAGTCTCTTTTATCCTTCCTGAATCCCCACAGCAAACAGCAATTTCAAAAGGAGCTCCCGGATGCCCTCCCGTGTATATCCATGGTCCACTGAAGGGAGGAACTACAAGTATAGCCTGCCCTACAAGTCAGTATCTCTCCTGCCTCTTGCTTGCTGCACCTACGGCTCTGGGACAGAGCTCTATAGAGGTTACACTTCTCAACGAAGCCCCCTATGCAGAGATGACTTTGGAGTGGCTGAACGAGCAGAAAATCCCTTATCAGCATGAAGGTATGTTCCAGTTTACTTTTCCGGGTAATAGCAGCTACAGATCATTCGAGAAACTCATTCCAGGCGACTACTCATCGGCATCTTTTTTCTTTTGCGCTGCGGCGGTTTCCGGCTCAACGCTTACTATTAACGGCCTTGTGGAAAACGATTCACAGGGAGACAAAGCCGTATTGGGATGGCTGGAACAGATGGGATGTGCCATATCCTGGATTGGAGATTCAATTACTGTTTCCGGGCCTATCCGGGGAAATTTAAAAGGTATTGATATTGATTTAAATTCGGCTCCCGATGCTCTTCCTATCCTTGCGGTAACCGGCAGTTTTGCAAGTGGAACAACCCGGCTGCTCAATGTACCGCAGGCCAGGATAAAAGAGACTGACCGGATCGAGGTGATGGCGAAAGAGCTTTCCCGGCTTGGGGCTGATATCACTGAGCTTGAAGACGGGCTGGTGATTCAGGGTGTTGAAAAACTCTCCGGCGGTATCGTTGAAGGGCACGGAGACCACCGGGTGATTATGTCACTTGCTGTAGCCGGGTTATGCACTGAAACACCCCTAACGATTACCGAAGCTGAAGCTGCTTCAGTAACATTCCCCACCTTCTTCACTCTGCTTGAACAAATCCTGCAGAATTGAGATAGTGAACCAATTATCCTTGATAATTGGTTTTTGAAGTATGCAAAGCATACTTTTAATAAGAAAATTTTCTTTTTAAGTTTTTGAAAAGTTAACTTTAAACATATACATACAGCAGGTTCAAACTATGATATACATCGATTACCCATATGTTTCTGACTATATTAAAAAAACTTGACGGATGGGTACTTATCCAAAAACACACAAAAAGGACATTGGTGAACTTTACCACCTGTTGCAATCCGATCTGAAAGAATTTATTCTATAGCTAATTCAGTTTGAGCAAATCTGAAACACGGGAGAATGAACAATGAAATACTATGATATGCGCAGTGATACATTTACAAAACCCTCAACAGAGATGCGGAAAGCAATGATGAACGCTGAGGTGGGCGATGATGTCTATCACGAAGATCCCACAATAAACGAACTGGAAAGACGGGCAGCGGAACTGACTGGCAAAGAGTCTTCAATCTATGTAACTTCAGGCTCCATGGGAAATCTTTTGGCTTTATACATAAATTGCGGTAGAGGAAACGAAGTTCTTACTCACCGAAACAGTCATATCATTGAACATGAAGTGGGATCCCCGGCAGCAATTGCAGGAGTACTCCCTATCGGGCTTGATGGTGAACGGGGATTATTAGACCCCGCAGAGATTAAAAAGCACCTCTTTCCAAGGGATTATGCCATGGCATCAGTTGGTCTGATTGAGGTGGAAAACACCATAAACGGAACCTGCTACCCGCTCCAAACTCTCAAAGAGATTGCTGCACTGGCAGCCGCACACCGTATTCCGATTCATATGGATGGAGCCAGACTGATGCATGCAGTGATAACATTAGGGGTCACTGCTAAAGAAATCTGCCAATATGCAGATACCGTTTCATTCTGTCTCTCAAAAGGACTTGGTGCACCGGTTGGAAGCATGCTTTGCGGAAGCAGTGAATTTATTTTAAAAGCCCGCAAGGTGCGCAAGATGCTGGGCGGCGGTATGCGCCAGGCCGGGATCCTTGCAGCGGCAGGCCTCTATGCACTGGATAATAATATTCAGCGTCTGCAAGAGGACCACAACAATGCCGCCAAGATTTCTGAAGCTTTGGCATCGGTCTCCTGGGCAGATATAGATCCCATCATGGTTGAATCCAATATCATAATATTCAATACGCCCGGCACTAGTTCTGAACTGATTGTAGAGAAGCTTGAAGCTGCCGGCATTCTCTGTTTTTCAGTGGGGTCTGATGCAATAAGAATGGTTACCCATCTGGATATTTCCCATGAAGACACTGCTGAGATTTGCAGGTTGATTCGGGAGCTGGGGTAATTTACCGTTCAAGTGCAAGGGGATGTAAAAAAATAACCCACGTGTTTTCAGTATATCAAATATTCATCAGATAAATCGTAAATACTGTTTTGTACTATCAATGAAAGTTGTATCATTCCAATAATCCAACTTTCGTACATCCTCTTTTTTTATAAAGGGAAGTATGTCATCACGTACTTTCTTAAAATCAATTGATGCAAATCGCCGGCAAAGCATTTCAACAATTGATCGTTCCGTAAATGTACCAAGCGGATCATGCTGTAACAGTCGCTGCTGCAGGTGGTAAAAATTGACTGTTATATTTTTTTGAAGAAACCAAATATAATCGTAGTAATCTCTACCCTTAACTCGATTACCCCAGGATCGGGTTAACACTGCAGAGATCTTCCCTGCAGCTTGAGAAGGTAAATCGTACAACCTTACTTGATATAACTCCGGCTGTAGTTGTGTTTTAACTTCATACGAGGCTCCTAATGGAGGATTTGTATCTACCTCAAATTTTACTTTTATTCTCTCATTCCTCGGAACTCCGCTTATCGGTGGCTGCATTGCAGTAAATGAGATTAATTGTGTCAAGGTATCCCCTTTCACAAAAGCAGATTTAATGGGACTATCGTTAACTTTATTTCTTGTTTCGACGTTCATCTCAAATCCATACGAACGAAGTATTTTTTTGACAGAATCTATATACGGATTTAGAGAAAATCCCTTGTCGGGGTTCATCAATGAAAATTCTAAATCTTCAGAAAATCTCTGAAATTCATAAAATTTCCTTAATGCAGTCCCTCCGTAAAATGCTGCTTTGTTAAAAAAATTACTTCGCGTCAAACCTATAAGAACTAAAGACTGTACTATCTCTTTTAGTGCATTACGGTGCTCTTGAATTGATGTACAGCCATACTGTTCCAGCAGGTTAGAAATAATAGTGTTTTCCATTAACTACCTTCTTTACAATATCCTTTAATATTTTTACCGTTTTCCGTTTATATAATGGTGCGAGATCTTCAAATACTGTCAGTCGTAAGCCCTGAAGTGATTGCTCCTCTATTCGAAGATCTTTGAATAGATACTCTTCTACGTCTTTCATTGTTTTTGCATAGCGCAATTTATATACCATATCGCAAAGGGCTTTCTCTGGGGCAGCTATTTTAATCGAATACTCCTGTTCTTCAATAAGCCGCGTTTCAATACAAAACACCTCTTCAGGAATATATTTATACACATACACACCAAATGGGGTCTTGAATATCTTGTCCGACTCTAATCCAAATCCGGCACAGGTGAAATTGAATACTGCTTCGGGAATAAGTCCATGAAAAGCTAATGCATATTGGAAAGAGATATAAGAGGGTGAGTATACAAGCGGAGCAAAAATTTCTCCGGGAGTATTGATCGTATCACTATACAAACCCCTTCTCACCCGAATAAGTTCACCTCTTTTTACCATGTGGGTAATCTTTGAATGAGGTGATTTATACTCCTTAATATTTTCTGAAACCATTTCATTTGTATATATCATAATTTATATTACCTGCACTAATTATGATATTATCATAGTTAGTGCAGGTAATCAACTATTGATTAAAAAAAGTGTTGTTGATTAAAAAAAGGGCTAAACTCAAAAATGAAAGACTGCAGAACCATTCTTTTACAGAATAATGACCAACCGCTTTACTGCTTCGTACCTATGAATTTTGCACTTCCCGAGGCATAGATGGTGCCGGAAACATCGGTAATTTCTCCAGTTGTGGCGGTTATCCGCCCTTTCACGCCTGTCATACTGCCTTTTACGAAAATTTTTGTTCCTACAGGAAGCGGTTTTTTAAATCTCACTGTCAGCTCCGCGGTTACCCCAATGAGTTTAGAGCTGATGCATGCATGAGCCATTGTTTCATCAAGAAGCATGGAAATCAAACCTCCATGGGT
>CAZMOX010000120.1:0-7033 GCA_964567895.1 uncultured Spirochaetales bacterium
TCATACTTCTATGGCCCAACAAGAAATTGGGTTACTGGTTTAACCATTGTGTTGGCAAATGGGAATATTCTACCGCTTTCGCGCGGAAGTGAATTTGCTGTTAATAATAAGTTGTCCATTGACGGGCAGGAAATCACCTTACCAAAAATCAATATCCCGAAAACTAAGCATGTTGCCGGCTACTATAGTAAAAATGATATGGATATCATTGATTTATTCATTGGTGGTGAAGGAACCCTTGGAATAGTGACTGAAGTTACCCTTCGACTTACTAAACCTCCCGAAAACTGTCTTTATATTTGCTGCTATATACCCCGCACAAACTCAATAGAGTTTATGATGGATGTAATAAAATCAGATAGGTTATCACCTTTAGCAATAGAATATATGGATTATCACTCGCTGGAAATGCTGCTTGAATACAGAAACCAGATAGGAGAAGCCAGCGGTGTGCCCGCTTTACCGAAAGCTGTTGATGAAGTGGTATATTTGGAGATCGGCTATACACAAAAAGTCGAATTTGATACTATCTGCGAAGAGCTTGATACACTGCTGACAAAACATCATAGTGATATTAAACAAACCTGGGCTGGGTTCAACAATCAGGATCTGCGTGCAATGAAGGCTTTTCGTCATGCCCTTCCTGAAAGAATAAACAGTATTATGGCAAAATATAAAAAAACGATCCCTTCACTCACTAAAATAAGTACCGATATTGCTGTTCCTTATAATGGATTTAGAGAAATGATAAACACTTATCAAAATAAACTCGATTCAGCAGGATTACAATACTGTATTTTTGGTCATGGGGGTGATTGTCATGTCCATGTTAACATCCTTCCGCAAACTGAGCAGGAATTATTGAAAGCTTGGGAGGTGTATACGATATTTGCAAAAAAAGCAATTACATTAAAAGGAAGTATAGCCGCAGAGCATGGAGTTGGATTTTTAAAGAAAAAATTTATGATACTCCAATACACCGCGAAAGAGCTGCTGGCAATGAAAAAGCTGAAGGAATCACTGGATCCAAAAAAAATTCTAAATCCTCACCTATTATTTGATTAATGGAGAACTGACATGAATATGATGCAAGCAGTAAAACTTACTGGAATAAGAAAAATAGAGATAGTTGAAGAATCTATACCCGAAATTATAAACGCCACTGATGTATTACTGAAGGTTGATGTCGTCGGTATTTGCGGCAGTGATGTTCATTATTATACAACCGGAAGAATCGGTAATCAGATAGTTGAATACCCCTTTACCGTTGGACATGAATTTTCCGCAACAATTGTTGACTTGGGCCATAGTTGTCTGGGATTCAAAACAGGAGACAGGGTTGCAATTGACCCTACTATCTATTGCGGAACATGTGAACAATGCCTGAAAGGTCGTTATAATACCTGCTTACATCAAAAATTTCTGGGTTGTCCCGGTCAAATGGATGGATGTCTGAAAGAATATATCGTAATGCCGGTACATACCTGCTACCGGTTACCCCCTTCTATAAATCAGGAAGCAGCAGCAATTTGTGAACCGCTAACAATAGGTTGTTATGCTTCTGATAAAGTAAGCAATATGGAAGATTCCAGCATTGGAATTTTAGGGTCGGGTCCAATTGGTTTATCAGTATTAAACACCTCTCTATTGAAAAATCCAGGAAAAGTTTTTATGACTGATATTTTAGATTACCGTTGCGATATTGCCCTAAGCCAGGGAGCAAGTTGGGTTGGTAACCCGCAGAAAGTTGACTGCATTTCCGAAATCTCATCACAAGTACCCGATCTTCTTGATGTAGTTTTTGAATGCTGCAGTCAACAGGAAGCACTGGATCAGGCTGTTGAATTGGTTAAGCCGGGAGGAGAAATAATAATTGTCGGAATACCTGAATTTGACCGCTTTAGTTTTAATGCTCACAAGGTCCGAAGAAAGGAATTAACCATTAAGCAGGTGCGTAGGCAAAACAAATCAGAACAAAAAGTTTTAGATTTAGTAGCTGGAGGACTTATTAATCCAGGTTATATGGCCACTCACCGTTTTCCATTGCACCAGACTCAGGAAGCCTTTGAATTAGTTGCCGATTATCAAGATGGAGTGATAAAAGCTTTAATAGTATTTTAGGAAATCATTTACCCTAATCTCAGAATACATAAGCCCCTGGCTATCTATGGCCAGCAGCTGTTTTTGTGAAAAAAACAAACTACTTGAATACTGCAAACCCTATGATAGATTGATTTTTGGAATAGCTGACACAACTCCAAGCGATGCCGATTTTAGAAGAATTGAATATATCCAGGATAAAATATGTTTAACTAATAGTGATTTATAATTTTGAAAAAGCCTCACTTAATTGGAATTGACATAATTAATCATATTTTGAACTTCATCAATAG
The DNA here is from genome assembly GCA_964567895.1 of uncultured Spirochaetales bacterium. GTDB lineage: Bacteria > Spirochaetota > Spirochaetia > JABMQR01 > JABMQR01 > JABMQR01. The sequence continues at coordinate 2,394 of CAZMOX010000120.1, forward strand.
TATTTATTGCTACTAAATTTACATTTGGATATGCATTAACAAAAACCCTAAATATCTGATCTGCAAAAGCCTGTCCAATAAAGTTAACTCCTTCAAAATCTAAAATTACTTCTAAAAAGTAATCAAATCTTTGTATCAATCTCTTCGCTTGTGATCTTGATAACAAAGACTCCCCTTCATACTCCATAAGCTTAACTGGTATAACAGTTCGATGGAATCCAGGAACTTTATCTGGATCAGCATATTCATTAAATATACTCTCCATGTCTAATGTTGATGTTTTTGATATTTTCATAAAAACTAAAGTCCCCTCATTATCTAATTTGCTATCCTCAAACAACCAATCACGAGAACCTGCGTTACCAACAAAACTAAGTTCTCGTGAAATTATTACAAATAAATCAAACATTCTTGAAGAGAAAAAAATCCCTTCACCTGTATGATTTTCTGGATCAGAAGTAAATTTTCCTTTTGCTAATTCAAGAATTGCGTGCTTGGGATCATCAAGCTTAAGATCTTTCTGTATTTTATTAAAAATCCCTACACCATCATCTTTAATCATAAATTCTACATTTTTAGCATCAATCAATACAGTAATAGTAAGCTGTTCTCCCTCTGAATGATCAATGACATTATTTACCATTTCAGTAAAACCATATTGACAAATTAATCTAACATTATTTGGCAAATATTTAACCTTGGAAGAAATCTCTTTTCTCCAAATAACATCTTCTTCAAGAAAGTCTGAAATTTGTTTTCTTATTTCTATCTTTACCTTTTTCAGCTGATATTTCGGATATCGTCCTTTACCAGTTCTAATTATAATACCATCTCCAATTAAATTATTAATATATTTTGAAACAGTTGGTTTCGTTATTCCAAAATGTTCTATAACAACTGAAGCTATATCATTTGGATGTTCTTCAATTTTATCAATTATAAATTCTTTAATGGTATTAATAATTTCCTTTGCGAATTTCAATTTACACCTCTACAGTAAATATACATCAAGCATAACCTGATGTAAAGTAAGTATAAAATGTTTTTAAGTAAGTTTAATTCCTTTATTATAACACACCACAGTAAACATACTGTGTATAGTTAGTAAAAATAATTATCATAACACTCGGTATAATTGTTTTAGATAATATAATGGTACCAGGTATATAACATATATGGATATATATTTTCGTGGATAGTTTGGGCGAAAACTGTTTGTAGGTAAAGGAATAATATAATAGGATTTTAACTGGGAAAATAATCGTAGCAGGCTTATTTCAAAACAATTCGGTAAAAAGCCATTCCCACTTACTAAGGAATAGATCTATATGTTTACTATACAAGTAGTTGTATTTGGTCAGTGGCAGATTTGAACTGCCAAGATGAAGTTGCCTGCAACTTCATCCCTTCTAACCTTGTCGAATCATATCGATACATTATATAGAGTTATACCGCTTACTATCTCTTACGCCAGGTTTTTACTTTGATAAGAGGCAGGTTTTATAATCCACATAAGAAACCTACAACAATTCGTCTTGATGATGATGTCATTCTCTACTTTAAAAAAAAGGCAGGAGAGCAAAAAGTTGGCTACCAAACTCTTATGAATTCAGCTTTAAGAGAATACATTCACAATAATGTAAGTTAATAAAGAACTATTAACAGCCAATGCAGCTCAGGCATCCTTTGTGTAGTTATTTTTATAATGAATCGAGTTTATTCCTCATTCCTTTATTCACAAAAAACTTACTACCCACTATCCTCTAGAATATGTGGTTCTATGTGAATTCCACTAGGTTCCGCCATTCCTGGATAAGATTGGTTGCGTATCGAAGGCTGATGTATACAGCAAAGCTATTCCATAAAACTTGCATTTTCTTGCATCCCGACCCCGGCACCCTCGATCGTCCCACCCAAATACCAGGGGAAGCTTCTGGCGTGTCATATAGAGCTTCTTTTGGCCACTTGATCACCCTTCCTGGTAACAAAAAAGGGGCAACTAATTTGTTATGTACAAACCAGTTGCCTGATGGGCAGTGGCAGATTTGAACTGCCAAGTTGAAGTTGCTTGCAACTTCAACCCTTCTAACCGTGTCGAGGTAGCTTTGTCGAAATTTTCAGGTTTGTAATATTCAGCTATTTGCAGTTATGTTTTACTCTATATTACTATATTGTAACAAATTAGTAAATAACAATTTTTTAGGGAATACTTTACCTTTCTCCATTTTGCTCTATATATAGGGATATTTACATACCCCTTTACATACCCCTTATTTGTTTTGCTTATATCTCTTTTAGTATACTTCATGCTACCTGAATATCATATTTACCTATAGGAAAACATCATTGTTTATATACTTCATAGAGAGGTTGTTTTTTGTTGACTGCGATATTGAAAGAACAAGACAATTTAATGATGAAATATTTTCTCAATCAAGACAGAATTTTAATATTCTGTATATAATCGCTGTTAATCAGGTTTTCTCTGCCCTTTGAATCAACTCTAATCCAGTTATCTATAACTTCAATTACCTTGACTTTGTTATAGGAAGAACCGAGAGTTCCTGTAGATATGGTGCAGGTTTTCCCTATGCAGCTTTTTATAAGTTCGTTCGACACTTTTCTCACTCCTCTTTTTTTTCTGATTTTTCCGGTAATATAGATATTTCGACGCTGTGCCGGAATTATTATTACAAGTACTAAAAATATTGGTAGATATATAGCAATCCAGCTGGATGAATCCAAAATTGTACCTCCCCGGAGTTCATTGCATTCTATTATAATTTGACTCTTAATGAAAAAAGAAATTCTTCCGAATTACAACCCGGTGAAAACAAAAGGCTAATTTCGCCTAGATTAGTAATCCCTAATCGATTATTCATATAGTCCTTCCATTAACCTTAATTGATAGTATTTATTTTCATATTTTAGAAAATATAGCATATGATATCTCTGGCTGTACAGGAAGTTTCTAAGCGATTGACAATACTAATCTCTAAAGAGGATCCTGCTGTAAAAATATTAGTGGATTATTGGGAAAGAATTTTTAGTGGGAAATAGAGCCAATTACACAATAAATTTTACAATCTTACCAAGGATCACACCTCATTCACTTCGGCACGTGGTCAATTCTGAATTGTTAAGGAATAACGTCAGCCCTTACCTGCTCCAGAAATATCTAGGCTGGTCAAGCGGATCCTCTATGATAACAAAGGTCCAAGAGGGATATACTCGTATTACTTCAAATGATTTGCAGATAGTTGCTGATGCGATTGATATGATATTCACAACGAATAAAAAAAGAGAAATCTCAAAATAAAGGGATTTTTAACTGAACTTTAAATTCCTTCAAAAAGTGGCAATGCTACTGCAGGAAAACCGACTCTTCCTAATATGCTAAATATTAACTCTCTTACATAAGGATTTATGATTTTCAAAATCCTGTTTTCAATATATTGCTGAATAAGGTCTTCATCAGTGTCCATAGGAATTTTGAAAGTAATTAAATACTTAACTTTTAAATCAAAAACCAATACCAAGCCATCTTCATCACATTCTATCTTTTTTTTCACACTTCCAGATCGGATAAAAAAATTGATTGGTTGAGTAACTGACAAAATTTCATCATTCTTATCAAAGCAATTATCTTCAGCTTTAAATCCATATGCCAATTCGATACTTTTGTCTTTGTTTGGAAATAAGTCTTGTTTTTTTTCAAACTCACAACTTTCAATAGTTATTTTTTGTATTTTTATTTTTTTAGTAAATGATTCTAAATCTAATATTTTTTTCTCAATCATATTTAGTTACATCCTGCTAAAAGTTTTGGTTGGGGGTGTCCAATTATATCTGAAAATGAAACTACCCGAAAATCATCTTGTGTTAATGTAATAGTATCCGAAAATTCCTTCCTTGGAGACTGTGCTAAACTGAGTTGGAACATCAACTGTTCATTCATTCTCTTATATGCTTCAACTTCTGCATTTCTACTTGACAATAAGCTACAGACTAAGCTATTTAGACTTACCTCAGATTCGGCTGCATTTAAAACTAAATCTTTGTGAAGTGATTTTGGTATTCGTATTTGAAATTTACCGCTATAAACTTTTTCTTCAACAGGAACTGGAATTTTTAAATCATCGTCAATGGCGATTGATAGCCACCCTTCCATTGCTTCGTTTATCATGTCATACGCTTCAGCTGGTGTATCACCAACACTAATACATCCAGGCAATTCTTTTACAGATACAAAATATGAACCTTCTTCACTCCGGATTATTTGAATTGTATATGGTAATGCCATATAGTCAGCTACAGTTTTCATCATACCACTCCTCTAATGCTAACAATTCAATCACTTTTTTTACATATACTTTATTTACTGGTTTTTGATATGGAACAGTCATAGGATCTGAATTCTTTCGGGTAAAAACTTTATGACTACCTTTACCACTCCTTTCCTCATAACCAAAAGATACTAAAACACGACATAATTCATCAACTGTCACATTTTTGGGGTTTTTTATTATTGAATTTACTTTTTTACACCGTGTTGCCAACTGCTCCCTCTTTAGTAGTACTACATATAGTATCAGAATGCAAGAAAAAAAGGCCGGCCTTTAAAATTACTCTAAATAATT
>CAZMOX010000121.1:0-7032 GCA_964567895.1 uncultured Spirochaetales bacterium
AAGGGCTTGAATAATCCCCTCATTTCCTGATATATTCCATCAAACCAAAAAAAGGAAGCAGTATGTTTTTATCTACTAAACAAAGATACTACAGGACTAAAGCAATCGCTGAAAACGCGGATGCAGCATTATTGGTTCCTATTATTGTCTATTGAAACCGGTATTTTTTATACCGGTTTTTTTTACGCCTGAAAATAAAATAGAATCAGGAGGAATAGATGGGAGAAATTTTCAGAGGGAAAAGTTTGGCCGTTATCAATGATCTGTCAAATGAAGAACGGCTGTATCTTTTCCGGAAAGCCAGAGAATTGAAAGAGGCTATGACAAGAGGAGATTTGCCGGTAATTGATTCATTTAGAATCAATAATAAGAATGTGGGTCTGTATGAAGTATTCTTGGAAGATAGTACCCGTACGAGAGAATCTTTCAAAAATGCAGCGAAGTTCCATAATGTGAAAGTCTCATCTTTGAATACAGACAGCTCATCATTTAATAAAGGAGAAAGTTATTCAGATACCTTCAATACACTGACCGGTTATGATAACAATCTGTTTATTATAAGAAGTAAACTCGAAGGAGTTTGCCGGTGGCTTGAGATTTCCGCAGCCGAATATGCAGATCGTAATAATCTCCCATTCCCCCCATCCTTCATTAATGCAGGTGATGGTAAACATGAACATCCTACCCAGGAACTTCTAGATGAATTTACCTTCCTGGAAGACAATAATTGGGCGACAGATTCAATACATATTGCTCTCGTCGGAGACCTGTTTCATGGAAGAACAGTTCATTCCAAAGCTGATGGGTTAACCACCTTTAAATCAGTTGCTGTTGATCTGATTGCCCCTGAGGAACTTGCACTGCCGGCAGATTATGTAAGAAGAATGGAAGCAAACGGCTTTACTGTAAGGGAATTTTCTTCCATAGCTGAATATCTTGCACAGAAAAATATAGCAGATAAATGGTACTTTACTCGTCCTCAGCTTGAGAGAATGGGGGATCGTGTATTACAGAAACAACATGAACTCAGAAAAGCGATCACATTTTCTGAAGAGTTCCTCGACCAATTGAATCCCGGTACTAACTTTTACCATCCGCTTCCCAGAAATAAGCTTCATCCGGTAATACCGACCTATCTCGATAATACTCCGTTAAATGGCTGGGAACGGCAATCTGCTAATGGAATGATAGTTAGAATTATTCTGCTTGGCATGTTTAGCGGACATCTCGGCGATGATGCGGCAAAACCATCCGGAGCAGCTGCAGCAGCACAAACACACTTTGTAGAGCAAGTCAGAGTTAAGTCATCAGATACGTCTGTGGATAGTAAAGAGAAACACTATTCTGAGGGAGTTCGTCCTATATCTGATGGAATTGTGATTGACCACATCTGCAAGGGTGACAGCTCTAGTGAAATCAGACAGCATATGACGCAGATTGTTTCTCTTTTGGCCCTTCATGGAAAGGGTGGAGAATGGGTATCCACATCAAAAAAGAATGAGAACCTCTTTAAAGGAATAATTTTCAGACCTGGCCATGAGGGATTGAATACCAGTGATATGAAACGATTGGCTGCAATATCTCCGGGATGCACCATCAACATTATTAAAAAAGGGGCAATACAGGAAAAATACCGACTGCATCTGCCTCCAAAAATTTATAATCTTCAAGGGCTGTCTTGCAGTAATCCTGCTTGTATTTCACATCCGGATCATCATGAGTTAGTACCGGCACGCTTCAATAAGACAGCTGAAGGAGTTCTGTCATGTGAGTATTGTGGTAAATCCCATACATTTAAAGAGATTTGGAAATAGGAGTTCACTATATGGAAATTACGAAATTGATTGAAGAAATTCAGAATACTCATGGAAGAATTATTGCGAGAGCTGCTTTTGAGCTCTCTGCAATAAAATTACAGACAGAAAATCCTTTCCAGTGGGCCTCCGGTTACCGGATGCCGATATATAATGATAACAGACAATTCCTGCGAAGCCATGATGCCAGAAAATTAATTGCACAGGCTTTTAGAGAACTGATTTTAGGTCTGGAAATATCTCCTTCACGAATAGCGGGAACTGCAACTGCAGGGATCCCGCATGCTACCACACTGGCAGATATGATGGATCTGCCGCTCTTATATGTTCGCGGAGCACAGAAAAAACATGGTATGCAGAATACAGTAGAAGGTCTTGAATCCGGAAGTGTTCCGGATGGGGAGGAAATTCTGCTGATAGAGGATCTGATATCAACCGGAGGCAGCTCGATCCGTGCCGTTGAGGTGCTTACCCAAACAGGGTTTCAGGTTCCCTGGTGCTTTTCAATTTTCTCCTACGGACTTTCGGCAGCAGATGCAGCATTTTCCTCACTTAAGCCGGAGTGTCGATATGTCTCTCTTCTCTCATATGACATTATGATTGAAGAAGCATTGGCTTCCGGATATATACAGGGGAAAGATGCTGATGATTTGAAATTGTGGAGAGAATCGCCAATGACCTGGGGTGGAAAACGAGCTATCGATGAATAATAACTATTGTGAAAAACTTAAGACAAGTGCCGTTCAGTCAAAAAGCATTGTCAGTATGGGACTCGATCCGATACTTGAGTATTTACCGATAAAGACCGGGAATACAAGAGAGGACCTTTCTCTCTTTTTTAAGACTGTATTTTCAGAGATGCTGGATCGTGGAGTACTTCCTGGAGCGTTTAAACCCAATATTGGCTATTATCATGCACTGGACAGACCTCGGACAGGAGATTTTTCCGGCAGTGCAGCTCTTGCAGACCTGCTTGATACATTAGAGCAGCTATTTCCTGGAATTCCGGTGATTCTTGATGCAAAACGCGGAGATATAGCAACATCCAGCAGTAACTATGCACAGGAAGCTTTTACCTGTTGGGGCACCGATGCGGTTACGATCTCTCCCTATATGGGAACAGATTCAGTACTCCCTTTTTTAGCGCATGGAAAAGGTGTCTATATTTTAGATCGAACTTCAAATCCAGGTGCAGCAGATTTTCAGGATCTTACAGTCTCTGGAGAATTGCTGTTTCGCAGGGTTGCAGAGCAGATTATACAATGGGCTCAAAAACATCCTGGAACAGGAGCTGTGGTCGGTGCTACCAGTCCTGATGAACTAGAAAGTCTTGCAGGAGTATTTGCCGGCAAAGAGATTCCTTTACTGATTCCTGGGGTAGGATCGCAGGGCGGAAATGGAATTGAAACAGTAGCAAGGTTGAGGAAGGCTGGATATGATCCTCTGCTTGCAAGAATTAACAGTTCAAGCGGAATCACTCATCCCTGGAAAAAGTCACCACCACCGACCCAATGGGCAAAAGCCGTTGTGAATAATCTTGAGAGCCTGAATAACGAGACTGGAGGTGCCTTTTGACTGCAGCAGCACGAAAAAAACAGACTCTGCAGATATTGAAAAATGCCCGAAAACCCGGGAAATTACTGCTTGCAACAGTCTCCGGGATAGCTTCAACAAAACCCGCTCTGGTTAATTTTTTCGACAAAAAGGTTCCTGCAATAGATTTGATCACCACAAAGAGTTTTCAAATTATCCCCAATGCCGGGAACCGGGAACCAATTATTACTGAACCGGAGATTGGCTCCTTTGGTAATTCGGTTGGTTTGAAAAACCCGGGTATGGTGCAGGCAGTCCGTGATATGAAAAAATTGGGCGATCAAGGTATAAACAAAATACTTAATATATCTGTTTCAGCATCAACGCCGGAGGATTTTATTACTTTGGTTAAGGCTTTTGAACCGTATGCAGATATTATTGAATTGAATTTTTCCTGCCCTCATGCTTCAACAGGATATGGAGCAAGTATAGGGTGTGATCCTAATATTGCTGCTGAGTATATGAAAGCTGTGAGACAGGCTGTGGGTGATACCTGCGGTGCGTTGATATTCCCTAAACTCACACCCAATGTAGCTGATATAGGAGTAGTTGCTGCAGCAGTTGCAGCGGCTGGTGCTGATGGAATTTCCGCCATAAATACCACCGGGCCGGAAGTCTACAGGGAACCCCATAGTGGAGAAATTATCCTGAATAATTTTCTAGGAGGCAAGGGTGGTCAGAGCGGTAATTGGATTAGAGAGCGGGCTCTTGAGTGTATAAAAAGCATTCGGAATGCAGTTGGTTCTGAGCTCCCCATTATAGGAATAGGTGGTATTTCAACCGGGCACGATGCAGCTGCTATGAAACATGCAGGTGCAAATGTCGTGGGAATTGGCAGCGCCTTTGGAAGAGTTCGCCAGAAAGATTGGTCTGTATATGTAGATTCAGTTAAAAATAGTGCCCAAAATATACTGATGGGTAATGATTCTGAAGACGATAAAATTAACTACCTTATCAACACTCCTTCAATGAAGTATCAGCCATTTACCATCACAAAGAAAATAGAACATACAGAAGATATTTCGATATTCTATCTCGATGGGAGTATGAAATGCGGACCCGGTGAATATGCATTTATCTGGATTCCCGGGGTGGGAGAGAAACCCTTTTCGATTGCTGAGCAGAATCCATTAACTTTTATTGTAAAACGACGCGGACATTTTACCCATGAACTTCTTTCCCGTTCTGCGGGTGACGTACTGTATGTACGTGGAGTATATGGGGCTGAAGTGAAAATTCCTGAAAAATGCAGGGCTGTTCTTGCTGCCGGCGGAACCGGCATAGCGGTACTTCCCTCTCTTGCAGAGAAGCTGAGCCAAAAGAATATCGGGATGGATATCTATTACGGAACTTCATCGGATGATGAAAGGCAGCCGCTTCTGAAAGAGAAACTTAGTGAGTATGGTTCCTTTTCTGCAATTCCCGATGCAGGAACTCCCGGAAGAGTTCTTGATGTTTTAGCAAAAAGTGAGATGGATCTCTCTGATGCAGCCTGTTTCTTTGTAGGGCCGGAGCTATTCATGAGTAAGGCTGCAAAAATAGCTGTAGATAGGGGTGCGGATAAGAGTGCGGTTATGCTCTCTATGGAACGGCCGTCACTTTGCGGAATTGGCATGTGTGGAGAGTGTGCCTGCGGGGATAGACTTACCTGCCAATACGGAACTTTCGTTTCTTATGATTTTCTTGAAAAAAATGCACCGGAGCTGCTTACATGATTGATCCGCATGTTCATTTAAGGGATTGGGAACAATGCAGTAAAGAGACCCTGTATCATGGACTGCGCACTGCTGTCCAGGCAGGGATTACCGGTGTTTTTGATATGCCGAACACTGAGCCTCCGCTTATAAGCAGGGAGATGATTAAAGCCCGGCTTGCTGACGCAGCTTCCGCACAGAAAAAAGTGGAGATTGAAACAGGAAAGAAAATATTCTACGGGTTATACGGCGGTCTGACTGCAGATGAAGAACAGATAAGAGAGATGGTTGAATCATACCGGGAACTCTTTCCTTCTGTAGTAGGTTTAAAGCTGTTTTCCGTACACTCAACCGGGAATATGGGGATTCTTTCCCCGTCACAAAGGAAGAATTTATTTTCAGTATTATCGGCGGAAGGGTATATAGGAGTATTGGCTGTTCATTGTGAAAAGAACGAGCTGTTAAAACCTGAATTATGGGATCCAGACAAACCGCATACACACAGTGATGCACGCCCTGCAGCGGCAGAGACGGCATCTATCCAGGAAATAATAGAAACTGCGGTTGAGTTTGGATTTTCCGGGACACTGCATATCTGCCATATCAGTACACCTCAGAGTCTGTCATGCATAGAATCTGCACGGAAAAATTCTCCATTCCCGATAACCTGCGGGATTACCCCGCATCATGCACTGCTGGATACTTCAACACCCCCCAAAGAAAATTTGTTAAAGGTCAATCCACCCTTAAGAGACGCTTTGTCACGGAAGAGAATGTTTCAGGCCTTAGTGGATGGAAGGATCGACTGGATAGAATCTGATCATGCTCCGCATACAGCTGAAGATAAAAAGAACGGAGCATCAGGAATTCCGGGAATTGCCGGGTATCTGCTGCTAATCCGGGAACTGGTGTATGCTGGATTAAGCAGAGAGAAAATAAGAGCTCTTACGGTTGATCGTATTTTAAAAGTTTATGGATTGAATACAGATTTGGTGAATTTTAGTGAATATCAATTAATCAGCTCAGAGGTAACAGAAAAAGCACGGGAAGCATCAGAGGAATATGTGACTGATCCCTACAGGAGCTTACACTTCCTCAATTCTGATAACGCCAAGCCTTAGTGCCGCAATGGCTGCCTGAGTCCGATCAGAAACCCCCAGTTTCAGGAAAATTGTACTGGAATAATTTCTCACAGTCCCTGTGGAAAGGAGAAGTTCACTTCCGATCTCTGCATTGGAATATCCCTTAGCAATAAGCAGGAGAATTGATCGTTCCCGTTCAGTATAATCATTTGCAGCACTGTTTTTCGGCAGCTGAGCAGCATCTGTAATAAATGCCAGAAGTCTGCCGGCGATAGAGGGGTCTACATAGGTATTTCCTAAAACTGTCCCCTTAACAGCATCTGTAAGTCCTGATTTGGGGGTATCCTTAAGCAGGTATCCGGATGCACCGGCCCGTAGTGCATCCATAATCCATTCATCATCATCATAGGTAGTTAGGACGAGCACCTTTATTTCAGGAAATGAGGTACGTATCCGGCGTGTAGCCTGAATACCATTCATAATCGGCATTTTTAAATCCATAAGTATAATATCCGGAAGCGGGTTTTCTTCCATGGACTCCGAACACTCTTCAAGAAGTTCAATAAGCTCCTGTCCGTTTGAAGTTGTATGCAGAACCTGAATACCCTTATCACTATTCAGGATTGTGCATAGCCCTTCACGAACAATATCCTGGTCATCACAAACTATTACTTTGATCATTAAATTCCTCTATTGCTGCTGGGTAGAGATCGGAGATGCCGGTGTATAGGGCTGATCCGGGGCGGCGTATAAAAATTGACAACGAATTTTAGTACCTTTTTCAGAATTACTTGTTATCTTACAGGAACCTCCTGCTGCCTGGACACGTTCCCTGATACCGCGAAGCCC
>CAZMOX010000122.1:0-7001 GCA_964567895.1 uncultured Spirochaetales bacterium
GTATAAATTTCTACGAAATTTTATTCTCAGGAGTTTTCAGAAAAAAACTCCAAGGGTAGCAAAGATATATAGTATAAATTTCTACGAAATTTTATTCTCAGGAGTTTTCAGAAAAAAACTCCAAGGATATACAAACACCCTCAGTTTTTCTAACTATCAGTTTCCTCAAGACTAAGGTCGGGAAACATAATTGTTCGAAGTGTTTTCTCAATATCAGCAACTATTTCAGGTTGAGTTTCAAGAAATTGTTTCGCGTTTTCTTTTCCCTGACCAATTTTATTTTCACCATGAGTATACCAACTTCCGCTCTTTGAAATTAAATCATATTTAACAGCAGCGTCCAAGAGACTTCCAAAATAACAAATCCCCTTTCCGAATATTAAATCGATTTCAACCTTCTTAAAAGGAGAAGCAACTTTATTCTTCACTATTTTAACTCGTACTCTATTACCGATAGCTTCATCAGCACTTTTAGAAATAGTCTCAATTCTTCTCACTTCCATACGAATAGAAGAATAAAATTTCAATGCATTTCCACCTGTTGTAGTTTCGGGGTTTCCAAACATAACTCCAATTTTCATTCTTATCTGGTTTATAAAGATTAGACAGGTATTAGATTTTGAGAGTATTGCAGCAAGTTTTCTAAGTGCCTGACTCATAAGTCTTGCCTGAAGACCCATGTGAGAATCACCCATTTCACCATCAATTTCAGCTTGAGGGGTTAATGCTGCAACGGAATCTATTACAATTATATCTACTGCACCTGAACGTACAAGTGATTCTGTAATCTCCAGAGCTTGTTCACCTGTATCTGGTTGGGATATCCATAATTCATCAATATTAACACCCAGATTACGGGCATAAGTAGGATCCAAAGCATGTTCAGCATCAATAAATGCCGCAATACCACCCTGCTTTTGAGATTCAGCTAATGCATGAAGTGCCAGAGTAGTTTTTCCAGAAGACTCAGGGCCGTAAATTTCGACTATTCTGCCTTTTGGATAGCCTCCTATGCCTAAAGCTTCATCAAGAAGGATAGATCCTGAAGGTATTGATCCAATACTCAGATCAACTTTATCATTTCCCAGTTTCATTAAAGACCCTTTTCCAAATTGTTTCTCTATTTGCAGACGCGCAGCTTCAATAGCCTGATTTTTTTCATTAATTTCTTCATGTTTTACGAATGAAGAATTATTTTTTTTAGCCATACTTCCTCCAACTTTGATCTAATACTCTCTACTACTATAACAGATTTATTTGATAAAAATATTCAAAAATCAAATCAATTTATGATTTTTTTTTTAGAATCATAAAGATATAGTTACCTTATGTATTACTGTTGGATTAACTGAAGTATTCGAACAAATTACCTATTTAGAGGTTTTTATTCATTACTATGAAATGATTATAATCATTTTGTGAGTGTTTCAACAAATACAGAAGGCTTGCTTGAAGAGAAAAATGCACTTCCAGCAACAACGACATTAACACCAGCTTTTTTTAATGCAGAAATATTACCAGTGTTAACTCCTCCATCAACTGAAATTTTGCAATCAGGATTTTTTCTGTTACACATACTCCGTAATTTTGCGACTTTATCAATACAAAAAGGAATTAAAGACTGTCCGCCAAAACCAGGATTAACAGTCATGATTAAAACCTGATCTAATTCCGGCAAGATATCTTCAAGTACTTCCACTGGTGTAGAGGGAACCAAAGAAACTCCAGCTTTTTTCCCTGTCAATTTTATTTCCTGAACTACTCTATGAAGGTGTACAGTAGCTTCATAGTGAATAGTTATGTAATCAGAGCCTGCATTAGCAAAATTTTTAATAAATTTTTCGGGATGATTAATCATTAAATGAGTATCGAATATCAATGATGTACTCTTTCTTAGATCCTGTACAAATTTGGGTCCAAAAGTAATATTGGGAACAAAGACACCATCCATTACATCAAGGTGAACCCATTCGGCTCCTGAATTTTCAATAACCTCTATAGCATCACGAATTCTCGAAAAATCAGCTGACAAAATTGAAGGTGCTACAATTAATCTCTTATTTATCATGCTTTTATTATAAACAGAAAACTAGCTATTATCAATCGGTTGAATGATTCTTGAATTTAAGTTATTTTAATATAGTATAGGGATTGAAAACATCATTTGTGATGATATTATACTTTTTTGTTACAATTTCTGATACGTTGAATAGTTTAGATTACTCTTTAAAAAAAAACAGCAAAATTATTAATTTTGTTTTTTTTTAAATTGTATTTTCCAATAAGGTGTGTTGTATTTCATTACTATATATAGAGTTACTAGACTACAGGGTTTTATCAATTCTGGGTTTATGTTTGAATTAGGTTGCGCTGAATTAATAAAAATTCAGTAGTGGAGATGAGGAAATGATCGATAAAATGACAGAGATGCTAAATGAAGAAAAGTGGACAAGGGCAACAATAAATAGTTATACAGTAAATAATTTTGAAGAATTAGATAATCTGATAAATTCTGATTCAAACAAAAATGATTGGATAAAAATAAAAGAGATATGTGATGAGCATTTAGGGCACACAAAAAACAGTATTATTGCTCTCTATATTTCCGGTATTATCTCTTTAGAAAAGCATTTAATTGATGACTCAAATATAATTCAACTTATTAATCTCTTTTACGACAATAGAAAATGGCAACTTGTTGAATTCCTCTGCTTACGCCTTCTTAAATATGGTGAGAATAAACTGGCATTGAGATCTTTAGCTGAATGTTTTGATAATTTGGGAAGAGAAGAAGAAAAATATGCAGTTTGGGAAAGATTAATAAAGGTAGATTATGAAGAAATTGATCTTATTAAACTTATTGCAGAGCGATATGAAGAGCAGAATGATTTAGAGAAAGCAGTTTTCTATTTTAAAAAAGCTCTACATCGATTTATTATTACCAAGAATTTTACCCAAATCAAAGATATTTGGCAAAAACTTCTCATCTATAATCCTGAAGATTTTGACAACCAAATCAATATTATACTACGTGTTGCTAAATTACTTAATAAAGATAGAGCATCTCAGATGCTTGAGGGTTTGTATGATATTTATTTTGTTAATAACAATTGGGATAAATCGATATATATTTTAAAAGAAATCCTACTGTACCAGCCTAACAACACAGATGCAAGAGAACGTCTTATAACCTGTTATCGATCTAAATATGCTGAACATAGCAAAATTGAAGATTATATTGAAAAAACAAACCTGACTCAGTCTTATCGGGATATTAATGCTGCAATTGCTGATTTTGAAAAACATATTTCTTTTGATCAGGGTACTTTTGTACATCATAAAACATGGGGTATAGGAAGAATACAGCAAATACTTGAAGATTCTTTGGTAATTGATTTTATTGTAGAACGAAATCATCCCATGGCCTTGAAAATGGCAGTTACAGCACTGACTGTTCTCCTGAAAAATCATATTTGGGTTATTAAAAGTATTTTCCCTAAAGAAAAATTAAAAGATAAAATCAAACAGGATGTACTTTGGACTTTACGTACGATAATTGCTAGTTTTAATAACTCAGCAAGTTTAAAACAGATTAAAGCCGAGATAGTACCTTCCATTCTTACAGCCAATGAGTGGCTTTCCTGGAATACTGCAGCAAAAAAATTACTCAAAACTGATCCTTATTTTGGAGTGAATCTGGAGAAACCTGATGAATATTCAGTTAGGGAAACACCTGTATCTTATGAAGAAAAAACATTAAATATGTTTAAAGCAGAAAAAGATTTTTATCAAAAAGTTAAAATATTACGTGAATTTCTTGATAACAGCGACCCGGAATCTGATTATTTTGTTGAGATCTTTTCATATTTTATTAGCATCTTAAAAAGTTTTGCAAATGTTACAGACACTGTAATTACAAGTTATTTAATTGTGAAACGTTTAGTTAAATCCTACCCTTTTCTTAATCAAAATATTGATGTTAATTTTGCAGATTTATTGGATTCTATACAAAATATTGATCATACTTTTGCTCATCTTCCGGATGCTGAATTGAAAAGATCTTTTTTAGAGGAAATAATGAATATTCAAGATGACTGAGACTTGGTTTATAAACAATTATTTCCCTATTATCTCAGTACCTTCATCATTGATGAGTTAGTAGGTCATGAAAAAACAGAAACTCTAATTCTGTTATATAAAGATTCATATTCTCGTTATAAAGAGATGCCTGAAGTTTTTCTCTGGCTGGTAAAAAATTATGATAGAAAATTTTGGAATGATACAATAGAAGTGAATTTTGAAAAAATTCTTCTTGCTTTACTGCATCTACTGGATATTTCAAATCGTGCTGTAAGCAGTAAAAGAGACGTAAGTTTTAACAGGAAAATTGGTAAAATTATTTCTGGAATACTTTTTACAGAAAAAAGCCTTCATCAATATTTGTATGAAAGTGATCTTGATTCTATAAAACGTGTTTATAGTTTAGTAAAAGATGTTGATGAACTTGATCCTGCAGTATTAATTGAGTTGAAACATATTGTTTTGGAAAGATTTCCAGAGTTTGTATTTCATGGTGAAAACAGTTCCAGAACAACTACCGTATCCGGTGGTTTATTGGTTACACAGAAAATGTATGATTTTAAACACAAACAGCTTCAGAAAATACTTGAAGTAGATATTCCACTGAATTCACAGGAAATTGGTGAAGCAAGATTGCTCGGAGACTTAAAAGAAAACGCTGAATATAAAGCTGGTAAAGAGAAGCAGGAGTTATTGAATATATCATTAGGAAAACTTACTGAGGAATTAGACCGTGCAGTAATTGTAAAACAGAATGAGATAAATATTGCTAAAGTTTCTTATGGAACTATTGTACAGATGACTAATTTAAGTAAGAGTATTGAAGAGACCTTCACAATTCTTGGTCCCTGGGAGTCAAAGCCAGCTGAAAATATAATTTCATATCTTGCCCCATTCGGATCAAAACTTCTGAATAATGCAGTTGGAGATGAGATTAATTTTATCATTAATGAACGTGAGTATTCATTTAAAATTAATAGTATTAATGCAGTTGAACTATAAGCAATTACTTATCAGGTAGTAGATATATAATGCGAAATATTAGCGGGTTGACTTATAATGTTCAACCCGTTTTTTATAGAGAAAATCGATATGCCATAACCGATAGGATACGATAACAATACTTACTGAAAGAAATCCTATTCCCAGTAGAATCATAAAATTTCTCAAAGTACTGCCACTGTAAAACCAATTTAGTTTTGTATATTTATATATTAGCAAACAAGACGCTAAAGGGATATTTGCAAGAAGAATTCTAAAAGTATAATCAATATAATTTTTTAATATTAATTCAGGCAATTCTCTCTTGATAAAAATCAATTGTACAGCAACGGCTATTACATATGCAGATGAACTTCCAATGCCTAATGAAGAGATATCAAAATTAAGGTAGATACAGAGTATTGTTATAAATATGTCAGAAATTGCAAATACAATAATTGTATATATTGTGAGTTTGAATTTGTGAATAGAATAAAAAAATCGTTGATTATAATTAAAAACACCTGCAAAAAGTAATCCTATAGTAAAATAACGTAACGAATCTGCAGTACGTAATGCATTTTCAGGAGTAAATTTACCACTTTGAAGTATGGTAAATACTAATTCATCACTTAAACAAATAAGTAATAAAGTAGAAGGTAATAAAAATACTATGATATATTCGATACCTTTTTGAAGATTTCGAATTTGTCCAATACGATCTGATTCATGAAAACTTCTACTCATTGAGGGGAAAAGCACTGTTGCTATTGATATGTAAAAAACTCCATAGGGCATTTGCCAAAAAACAAGGGAATTTGAGAGTGCTGTAACACCACCGGTAGGAAGTGTTGAAGCTAAATAAAAAGAGACTTGTTGTGTTGCAATAAGTATTATTGAAGTTATTACAACCGGCATAAACGATTTCATAATTGAAGTAAAATATTGATTGTGAAATTGAAAGTTGAAATTGATAGAATACCCATTTCTAACAAATGGCGGCATGATCAGAATTAATTGAAGTACACCGCCTACTAATACTCCTATACCCATCGAAAATGCGCCATATTTATCTGATAATAGAATAATTGATACAATTACTGATGTAGAGAATAATAGCGGTGACAACGCAGTTATAATAAAATTAGATTTACACTGTAAAGCAGCTTGTATAACTGCAGTTATGGATATAGTTAAAAGATATAGTATAAAATATTTGAGCAAAATCGCTGATATAGTAATAAGATTCACATCAGAAAAATCAGAAAGGAAAGAAATTATCGTTGTTGGAATTAAGAATACAAAAATAGTAATTGGAAACAAGATAAGTAATTGAAATGTAAGAATTCTATGTATTAAACTTTTTGCATGCTGGTCATAAAGATTTTGTTCATCATGTTTAACAGCTTTTGTGAGAACCGGAATAAATGCCGAAGAAAGTGCTCCTTCTGCAAGTAATTTTCTTAAGTTGTTTGGTATGCTGAATGTGAAATTTATTACATCAGCTACCCCACTTGCTCCAAAAAATGTAGAGATCAGACGAACACGTACAATCCCCAGTAGTCTTGAAACTATAGTACAGATCATAAATATCAGGGAATTAGTGCTGTTTGATCGTATTGACCTTCTATTTTTTCTTACCATACAATTCCAAAAATTCATTTTTAAAACTTACAAATCTGTTTTCCTGAATACTTTGTCTTATATCTTCAAGAAAATTATACAAAAAAGTTAAATTATGTTCACTGGCAAGCATTGGACCCAATATCTCTTTTGTTTTGAAAAGATGCCTTAGATATCCTTTGGAATACTGTGTGCAGGCAGTGCACTGGCAGCCCTCAACAATTGGATCACGTGAAAATTCATTAATAATTTTTTTTAAATTAATCATTCCGTTTGGTGTGAAAACAGCACCATTTCGTGCTGTTCGGGTAGCAAAA
>CAZMOX010000123.1:0-6844 GCA_964567895.1 uncultured Spirochaetales bacterium
CTTTTGCGTAATCAAAAGCTGTTTTTCCATCCTCATCTTTTAGGCTTCCATCAGCACCAGCCGCAAGTAGAGCTGAAACCATTTGAGGGTTTGAATTGTTTTCAGCAGCAGCAGCCATGAGTGGTGTTACACCTGTTTCATCCATAGCATTCACATCAGCTCCAGCCGCAAGCAATATTAAAACTATTTCTTGGGTATTCATACCAGCAGCAAGCATGAGCGGTGTAAGACCATCAACATTGCGAGTGTTCACTTCTGCTCCAGCATCAAGGAGTAGAGATATTACTTTCGGATTATTATTGGATCCTGCAGCATACATGAGCGGTGTCAGACCATCTTCACCCTTAGCATTAACATCAACTCCAGCATCAATAAATGCTGAGATTACATCAGAATTTGAAATTAACGCTGCAATCAACATAAGTGGAGTCAATCCATCTTCAGTCCTTGCATTCACATCAGCTCCGGCGTTAACTAACAATGTTATTTTTTTTTCTATATCTAAAAAAAATGATGTTGCTCTTATTTCATTCAATGCTTTAACAGCAATACCAGTATTTTCAGGATCATCAGAAAACATTTCTGGAAATTTTGAAACCCATATCACTGGAGCTAATAAAAGTGGAGTTAATCCATATTCAGTCCTTGCATTCACATCAGCTCCAGCTGTAAGTAATGTTGATATTACTTCTGGATTCTGAGTGAATCCTACAGCGTACATGAGTGGAGTAAGGCCATCAACATTTCGGGTATTTACATCAGCCCCAGCCTCAAGGAGTAGAGATATTACTTCAAGGCTTTCATTGTTTTGTGTAGCTAACATGAGTGGTGTCTCGCCATCTTCATTTCTTGCATTCACATCAGTTGCTGCAATTTCCCAATATTGCTTTGTGCCATTTAGTTTCTCATTTTCTTTTGCGTAATCAAAAGCCGTTTTCCCTTCGCCACTTTTCAAACTTCCGTCTGCACCAGCCTTTAGTAAAATAGATATCACTTCGGAATTATTAAATCGAGCAGCAAGCATGAGGGGACTAAAACCATCAATATTTCGAGTGTTCACATCAGCCCCAGCCTCCAGAAGTAGAGATATCACTTCTGAATTATTATTATATTTAGAAGCTGCCATCAGAGCTGTAGCACCATCTTCATTCCTTGCATGCACGTCAGCGTCAGATATAAGTAAAGCTGATATTACTTCTGGATTATTAGTTGTTGCAGCATGCATTAGAACTGTAGCACCACTATTATCTCTTGCATTAATTTCAGCTCCTTCTTTAATCAAAATTAAAAAGATTTCCACATTTTTAATATTTATAGCGGCTAGCATTAACGTTGTGACACCATTTTCACTCATCCGAGGAATAGTTTCAGCTTCGAGTTTCCAATATTGCTTAGTGCCCGTTAGCTTTTCATTTTCTTTTGCGTAATCAAAAGCTGTTTTTCCATCCTCATCTTTTAGGCTTCCATCAGCTCCAGAGTTTAGCAACAGAGATATTACTTCTGGATTTTGAGAAAATCTAGCAGCATACATAAGCGATGTAAGACCATCAATATCTCGAGTATTCACATCAGCTCCAGCATTTAGCAAAATAGATATTACTTCTGGATTATTATTACCCCTCGCAGCATACATAAACGGTGTCTCCCCATCTTCAGTTCGGGCACTTAGATCTGCTCCTGCATCGATAAGAATTGATATCACATCGGGATTATTATTATCCCTCGCGGCATACATAAGCGGTGTCCCCCCATCTTCAGTCCGGGCGCTTAGATCCGCTCCTGCATCTATGAGAGCTGATATTACATCGGGATTATTATTGTCCCTCGCAGCAAGCAAGAGTGGTGTCCAACCATCTTCAGTCCTTGAATTCACATCAACACCAGAATTTATAACGATATACATTTCGAAAACAGACTTAGAATATGCCATATCAAAAACATTAAAAGTTAATTTTGGATCCTGAATACCAGCAGAAAATAACGAGTTCAATGAAATTAAAATAACCAATACAAATAATAAGATTCTCTTCATTTAATCACCTCTCCTATGCAATTTGATGGTTGTTCGAGCTCACTGATTGAAAAATCGGAGGATTAACCCATCTTCTAATCAAATTCAACACAACATCTAGCTACAACCATTGCGACAATCCTATCCAATAATCACTGGACCCTTCTTAATTGCTTCACTTAGTTGAACTTCAACCTCTTTCAACCACTGTAACAGATCCTCTTCTGAAGCTAATATCCTGTGTGGAACTTCAACCCTGAAGGCTTTTGGCTGTAGAAACTGTACTGCTTTTTGCCGTGCATTAGAGAACCTTGTAGATAATGCATCTATACGATCCTGTAGACCGGAAAGTGATAGATTATTCAGACTTATTAATAATGATTCAGTGCTGGAAACATCCATCTGGGGCTGCTGTTTTTCACGTAACACCTGTTCATTGAGAATCGTGTAGCGCTGATCTGTAGTAAGCTTTTCCCAATTATCATCCTGTACTAAATCAGAAAGTCCTTTACGGTACTGAGTTTCATACTGCTTCATATTGGTATTGATTGTTTCACGAATCACTTGAGTCAGCGTTTTTACTAATTCCTTAATAGCTTCCTGCTCATCTAACAACTGCCGATGCTCTGCCATAAAGACCACTTGTGACCGAATTACATCGGTTTCCTCAAGTCCTTGGGCATGGACAGAAAGTTGCTCAAGTCGGTGCCAGAAAGGAATTATCACCTCAATCTGTTTTGCCAAATTCTTACACGAAATAATATACTCATCCAGCTCCTCTTTCTGCATAGCCAGAAGCATCAGCTGTTCATTACCACTCACCTCACTAAGCGCCTCTACAAGGGAACCATCTGGTTGTTTAGGCGAAGGAGCCTCCCCTCCTGCCCGGGTTCTCAGCAGTTCAAGTTCATGGAGAAACTCCTTAACATGCAGCAGCTCCTCATTGTTGTTGGTTTTTATATTCAGCCGTTGGAACAATTTGCGGATTTTCAGGCGCTGTGCCGTGGTAATAACTACCGAAACTAACTTAAAATCAGCCTTACTGATATCTTTACGTGATAAATCTATAGGAATTATGGGTTGATGGTCAATCTTTGCCTCTATCTTCCCAGAAACTAGCAGCACCTGAAGAGCTCCATCTATCGTATCACGCGGCCACCCATATTCTGGACTACCAAAATGAGAACGAATATCAGATCCCTTCTTCACACTGGTAATAAAACCATGCACCATTTTACAGACTTGCTGTTTATCCACTTCACCATCATAATCCAGCACTTTCAAGGCATCCGGCACCCCTTTTTGTGACCGTTCATAGACTTTTGCCCACCTGGAATCATCCCCAATGGAAAATTTTGGATACAATCGCTGTATGGCAGCACCTGCAGCTTCTTTCAGCACCTCTGCCAGATTATTACCCTGTACTTCGTGACCACCCCCCAGAAAAACCTGAGCTTCAGAGAAAATCTCATCAAGGATTTCCTTAATTCCCACCCCCGAACGTTGATGAATTGTATCCATAGCTGCCCGGGCGTCGGCTCCGTCCGCAGAGGCAGGCATCCCACGGTTATCAAGTACAATACTCGAAGCTATACTGTCGGTAATATGTTTGGAAAATAATGTTGACGAGCGTAAGGGGAGAAAAACGAATAGCGCGGGTGAATCAATCCCCGCAATACGTGCATCAGCCCGAACTGACTTTTCATCAGTTTCTGAACCATTTCGCATTAAGACATAGAGTTTTTCCGAAGCATCATCAGGAAAACTGGATCCATATAAGGATACAAGGTCACGTGGTACCTTCGTCTTCCCTTGCACTAGAGACACTTTTCTTAATACTTCCTTGAATCGATCCCGTAACAGCTCAGTACGGCGTGCACTTACACGGTCGGTATCGTTGGCAAGATTATGTATCTGGTTTTGGAAGTCATCATTCCAAGCCGTACTCTCCTCCGTCTGAAGCCGATATGTATTATCCACTTTCATGATTAATTTCGAAGTATCAAGCAATTTGGGAATTTGGCTGCGCAGTGTACTGCTCCCAGCCTCAAGATCTTCAATCATCAGATCAGCTAGCGTATCAACTGTTGCCTGTAAACCCGATTGCTTATGTATATCGGAAATTTTGTTTATGAGATAGATAAGTGCACAAGCCCGGGCGGTCAGTTTCTCTTCCGGGGTTCCTTTGAACCAGCGCTGAATATTTCCGTATGTTACAGAAGGAATCAAATGCGCCTGCAATAATTTTTCCGCAGATTCAAAATAGAGATAATCAGCGGGAACTACATGTCCCAACGGTTTATCCGCATATTGTTTCACGACTTTATGAATCATACTCAGTTGGTTACGTAATTGACTATCAGTCCCTGTCTGATCAAGAACCCGTAATGCCTGTTCCCAGAAGCGTCTTCTCACGGGAAGGATAGGATAATCGGCAGAAAAGACCTCCTGGTCGGCATCTTGGTGAGCAAAAGATGTACCGGAAAGGTGTCTGCTGATTTCACCCAGATTCTTTTGTAACATCTGATTAATTATCGGTTTGGCATCCGGTTTCTTTGCCAGGACAACTTTTCTTATTACCGCTTCAACATCAGTCTCTGACAATTCAACTCTCACCATGAACCGACCTTCAAGCTTCTTTAAATTAGACATCCCGGTAATGGCCGTTTGCCCGGTACCAATAAACATAAGCGGTCCACGCATATTCTTTGAAATTGACTCCACAACTTCCTGGACCTCATCTGAACGGTCTAGATTCGTACCAATATACTGCTGTACTTCATCAAGTACTATCAGTGTAAGGGGGAGCTGTCTCTCTCCCATATGAGTAAGTACATCAGTAATTGCTTTGAGCATCTCATCATTTGAAATATCCCTCACATTGGGATAGAGATTATTAAAAGTCTCTACACAGCTGGCTACTGTTGGATAAATATTTGGCTTTATAGCTACCAAGGCTTCATGAAGCCCTTCAGCAATATAAAAATTATCAAGCTCCTCCTGCCAATCATAACCATGTGCTTCTACATATTCCTTGAGCTGCTCGAGAATTGCCTCTTTCTGCAATCTCATCACAAAACGGGCTATTGGATACTGAGTAGGCAGACCAACTGATTTAAAGAGTATCTGCAGCAGCGCCAGACGAACGCTTTCACTGGATCCTGACCCCAAAGTACCGGAAATAGCATGTACTCCACCATATCGTTTTGATATGACACTAAGCTCTTTAAGCTGATCACGAATTTTTTGTGGTAGTTCTGCAATACCCCGAGCAGATGCACCATCATTAAAAGTAGTATCAACCCAAAGAGCTCGCAACATCTTAACCAGATGAGACTTTCCAGATCCGAAAAAACCACTCACCCAGACCCCATCCTGCTGAGGCATATTTAGTTTCCGTAAATATGTCTCTAAAATTCTATATAAACCGTCAGCATACTGCCCGTCACAAACGAAACTCTCTAATTCATAACGAAGCACCTGCATCGCTTGGTCACTCATATCATCATTTACATTCGCTACTCCGTTGTTCGGCAGTTTCTGTTGAACAGGATCTTTTAAAAATAGTTCTCGATTTTTCATTATCATTCTTCGTATCCTTTTAGTTTAGCTACACATCACATCGTATCGAGCAATGGTACTGCCCGATAACTCCATCCATCATAGCCATCAAGTAATCGATAGTTATTATTTTCATATCTTCCGGGAAAAAATACCAAAAGTTTTCCGGGAAACAGCGGAGCTAATGCATCCACCACCTCTTTTACCCGTAAAAACCCATACAATGAGCCAACCCCGGAAATCGCTGCAACTGTGTTCTTATCATAAGGAGCTGCCTCAAGGAAGGAGACAAATTCCTTAACAATAAATTGCAGGAAACGAGACATCGCCGTTCTCATGGTATTGGCATCTTTGAAATAGGATGCTGCATATCGCTGTTGTACTACCCACCGGGGGAGAAAATCCGTTATATCAAATCTGATCCAATCATGCCCCGTCTGTCGGGTGATAATCTCAAATTCATCAATCTTCATTCGCATACGCAACTCATCCTGTTCATCGTATACACAAAAGAGTATGCGCTGTTCTGGATCTGTATCATGCCTCCAGGGAATGGAGATAAAATCCTCATACACTTCGAGCAATCGCTTGATCTTTGTCATCTCCATTCACCTTTATCGGGTTCCGGTAAAACTTCAGCAGGAAATCCTACCTCTATAACATCACCCAGCCTCTTAAATATGATATATCCCCTCCGGGAAGCTTCATGTGAGAGCTCCAGCAGTGCATTGGGTGGGATATCTAACAGTTCTACATATTCACTGGTAAACAATAACTCTCCACGGCTGCCAGTAAGATAGCCTAACAGTAATGCATATGAGAGAGACCCGGCTGAAACTGATGGTAAAGCCCGAGTCTTAGGTCTTCTCCCTGTTAAGTGCCCCGATTGTGTCCAGGAAGAGCGCAGATTCCGTGTAACCGATTGCAGAACTTTCTGACTGAACCTTCCCGGATACTGAATCTCAAGATAGTCTTCCATTTCAGTTTTCTCTGGCTGTGCCCCTTCCCGAAGATCCTTGATATACTCCCAGCTTTTTCTCAGCAAAGAATCCCGCGCATAGGCACAAAGCAAGGCTAGTGAATGATGTGCCTCAGGATCTTTTTCCCAATAATATCGTAAAGCTCGGAATAACAGGATATCAGGATTTAAAGAATACAAATCTATCAAGTACGATGCGGTGTACTTTCGATTGGAGACAGACTGTTTGCGCAGCAGATTATCCTCAATTATCGCCTGAATATAGGTACTTGCTGAAGCATTCCCTTCGATAG
>CAZMOX010000124.1:0-6697 GCA_964567895.1 uncultured Spirochaetales bacterium
CAACAAATGCTCTTATTGGAGGAGGAGCGAATGCCCAGCCTGGAGAAATAACCCTGGCTCATCGCGGGATACTATTTCTTGATGAATTTCCGGACCGATACTTGATTGAATCGATATACAGAAATATATGGGAACCATCGATTTCACCAATCCCAACATCGAGTATGAAACAGTTACCTCCAGAGAACTCAAGGAACAAGTAGAAAGAGCCCGTCGCATACAACACAAACGATTCATTAACTGTCCCGGAGTCTCTACTAATTCCGGCATGGAGACAGCCCATCTTAAAGTGTATTGCGACCTCAATTCTGAATCCCGGCAACTGATGATGCGTGCATTTGAAAAATATCAGTTCAGTGCACGATCTTACGATAAAATTCTTCGGCTGGCACGAACCTTTGCTGATCTTGAAGGGGAACTGACAATTGGGAAACCCCATATTATACGTGGACTTATGGCTCGGGATCTGGATAAAGAACACCAGATGCAGGATTTGTAGATAGTGGAAATTTACTACATCTGGCTGGCACTATTTGCCGGAATGAGTTTGCGGGTTCAGCATGCTCTGCTGCAGCAATATGGAGATCCCCGGAGTATCTATGCCACAGCAAACCGCGAACTTCAGTTGTACCTGGAGCACATCAACAGCAAATCAATTACCATTAATCGTGATCTGAAAACCGCTGAATCAATCCTAGAAGCACATGAACAATTTGCCATAAAAACCTTACTCTATACAGATATTCTCTATCGAAAATCGCAGCAGTTTGCACTACTGAAAACGGTAGACAGCTTTGCAGCTGAACCTGGTGTCGTTCCACTGAAAAGATCCACTCAGCTGCTGCCGATTATTCTTTTTTACCGCGGCAAACTGCAGCCGTCTACCGCTTTATTGAGTTTCATTTTTGCATAAAAAAATACGGTACTATCTTAAACTTTTCAAGAATTATTTGCAGGAATCAACACCAGTCAGTGGAGCTGAGTATAGAATAATGGGGCTTTGATTCCGGTATCGTGGAGATTTGAAAGATATAAATAGTTTTTAGTGGATTTTAAGTGGGAAAAGATTCTTCTTTTTAAACGCTTCTTTTAAAAAGGTGATCTGAATCCACGCGACCCTTGACAATAACAGTTTATGTAATTACTGTAATTACATAAAAAGAGTTGGAGGGATTGATGCAGACAAAATTAATTGATATAGGAAATTCAAAAGGACTAAGAATACCAAAAAATTTGATTAATAAATATCATTTACAGGCAAAACTTAACCTGGAAGAGAAAGCAGATGGTATCTTAATTAGGGCAGATATACCTGTACACAAGCTTTCTTGGGAAGAAACTTATCGGGATATGGGGAAATCAAAAGAAGATTGGGGTGATTGGGATTTGACAGCAGCCGATGGGATTAATCTGTAATGATAATTAAGCGATATGAGGTTTATTACGCAAATTTAAGCCCATCTATAGGGAGTGAGATCCAAAAAATAAGGCCCGTAGTTGTTGTTAGTAAGACAGAGATGAACAAATACCTTGATACTGTTGTAATTTGCCCTGCAACAACGAAGTTGCATACCCAGTGGAGAAGTCGTATACAGTGTGTAATAGATACTAAGGATGCAGAAATCGCAGTGGATCAGATAAGAACTATAAGTAAGAAAAGGATAAAGAATAAGATCGATACTATAAGTTCTGAAATTAATGCTCAACTGAGGGCACTGATAACAGAAATGTATGGAGAATGACTGCGGGACTGCGGTAACGGGAACATTTTCCACAAAAGGGCATATTTTCTGGGGGGGGGGAGTGGGGTGGTAAGTTGTATATGGGTAAGGGAATAAGAAGAGTGGGTGTTAAGCTGGCCAATCTTTTGAACCCAGTACCGATTCCACACTAGCTTGGATTGAAATTCATCGCGATGAACTTATGGCAGACTGGGAATTGGCAGTTGCAGGCGAAGAACCTTTTCGTATTGCTCCTTTGCAATAATCATGGAGGATATCATGGAAATGTTATTAGATGTAGTCAATGTTGAACCTCATAAAAATAATACTTTGTCACTTACTTTTGAGAATCATCAGAAACGTTTGTTTGATATGACACCATATTTAGAAAAAAAACCCTTTAGAATACTTAAGGATTCTCCCCTGTTCATGAAAGCAAAGGTTGCATATGGTACAGTTGTATGGCCGGGAAACATTGATATTGCACCAGATACAAGAAAATACAAGTTTTAATTATTGCGGTTCTGTTTTTTTGGCTTCTTTTAATTGTCTGATATTCTGAATAAAGAACAATTTGATTCTGTGACAGAATCACTATTTATAGTTGGGATATAAAAGAGAGTAGGGGAATTGAATAAGAATCCACCATCGTTGTTACATACGCACGTAAGAATACAGAATTTGATGTAATCTGCATCTTCTGTTATTCGTTCAGATGTGATAGATGCGGTGTCGAAGAGTAGTCCATCATCATCTAACCTAATCTGTAAAATATCCCATATTTGACTGACGATAATTGCTTCTTTGTTACTGGTTTTACCCAACAAATCTATATCCATAGTAGACCGAACATCTGTGGAACCCCAAACCTGCAGCATTAATGCACCTTTGAGTATGAAATGATCTTTATAGGGAGATACTGATAAGCGATAAAGAAAACGTTCCATGGCATAGTATTGAAGCAGCTCATTAAAAGGACGTTGTTCTTTTCTAGCGCGATTGAGAAGCCGTTGCCTGACAGATGCAGGGATATTTGTTTTGGTTTGAGATCTCTTCACTGTATCATCTCCAAATATGGTAGTATTATTTTTTCCATTCGACAAATTCTGGCATAGTGAAGTATTTTATTCAAGTTGATTTTTTTCCGGGCTTTGTACATTTTTAACGCTTCTAGAACAATGTCCATTCCAATTTTGTTGCGGAACTTAAAACAATCAACAATGGTTTTCTCCGGTGTGTAGATGTTTACAGGAATTCCATCCAGATGAAATATATTAATTCCTGCTTTAAATGATTCTACTGCAAATCTATGAACCGTGATTGGGGGTTGGTCGAGTACAGGTATGCGCGAATTACGTGATACTGCCAGGGAAACTGTATGAGGGATTTGCGTAGTTATTTCGTGAAAAGACAGTGCTGATACCAAGCATATAACACTATTTGGAAAGCGGAGGCTTACAGTAACTAGATCTGGATTACTGATTGGGGGAAGTTCGACCAGTCGATAGAGTCCTCTGCTCATATGTGTAATGAACCCTTTACTTTCAAGAGAATAGAGCATGTATCGCGAGATACCTAGTTTAATGGCTTTACTCATGCGGAGAATACCCCCATGCTGGAGGAAAACATCAATAGGGTTTTCTTTTGATTGCATACAAATCGACTCCATAAGATAATATGTGGTAACATTATGTATGATAAGTTAAAAAAAATCAATAGTGGGAACCAGGTATTGCGGTACCGGGAACATTTTCCACATTTATAAAGACATAAAGCATAGTATTGATGAAGAACGGTTCTTTTGCATTGGAAAAATAGAGAATGGAATCGTTACTGTTAGAAGAAGTTTTTGATTTTCTTTTAAATCAAAAACTTCAAAAGCCACAATAGCTTTATCCATAAAAAGTATTGATTTTTTTAAGACAGTATCAAAAACGACGCACGTTATTTACAGTTGGAATAGACAAGAATGCAGGGGAATGTTTAAGCTAATTATTATCTTCCTGTTTTCTCATATTACTTTGACTCCAGATATTATGACTCTAGATATTAGATGTCAGTATTTAATTTCAGAAGGTTCCAATAGTTGTCAAAAAGATAAATAATAGGTTGACGGGAAAATATACATATTGTACTGTATAAGTGCATATATCATGATAATTACACTTGTGAGGTTTGTATGTTTAAAAGGCTAATTGACTTAGATGCTGTTATTGCGAGAAAAAGTGTTTTTCTTTTTGGACCAAGACAGACGGGGAAATCCTTTTTCCTGAAAAATACTTATCAAGATGTTATGTATTATGATCTACTGAAAACCGATCTCTTTTTCCGGCTTGCTGCAAATCCCAGCCTGATGCGAGAGGAGTTGATAGCTTTAAAAGAGAAGAAACTGGTTATCATCGACGAGATTCAAAAACTGCCGGTTTTACTCAATGAAGTGCATTATCTCATTGAGAACCATGATATACGATTTATCCTGACTGGAAGCTCTGCTCGCAAGCTTAAATACGGAGCAGCAAATCTTTTAGGAGGACGTGCCCTGACCAGACACCTTTTTCCATTAACCAGTGCTGAGATACCAAACTATAATCTGGAACGGATTATTAATTTTGGCTCTCTTCCGGCCTTCTACACTTCCCCTGATCCCTATGAAGATCTGGAATCCTATGTTGGTACATATTTAAAGGAGGAAATAATAGCAGAAGGCACAGTCCGTAAGTTGGAACATTTTACCAGATTTTTACGCCTGGCAGCACTTTGCGATACTGAAATGCTTAACTATTCAAATATCGCTAGTGATTTGGGAATGCCCGCAAAAACCATCAGGGAATACTTTCGCATCCTGGAAGATACCTTAATCGGGTCAATGCTCAAACCTTTTACCAGAACGGTAAAACGGAAGGCTATATCTACAGCAAAGTTTTACTTATTTGATATTGGGGTATCTAATATATTAGCTGAACGATCATATATAAAACTCAAAACAGAACTTTTTGGGAAAGCATTCGAACATTTTATCTTTCTTGAATTAACAGCGTATCTTCACTACTCACGAAATAGAAACAAGTTGACTTATTGGCGGTCAAAGGCCGGTCATGAAGTTGACTTCCTGATTGGAGATGAAATTGCGATAGAAGTAAAAGGCACAGACAGGGTTTCGGGTAAACATCTAAAGGGATTGAAGGCTTTGGCAGAAGACATTGATTTAAGACAAAAAATAGTAATATCGTTAGATCCAGCAATCAGGAAAATTGATAATATCACTATATATCCTTTCAGAGAATTTCTTAAAAAACTATGGAATAATGAAATTACTACGGCGTAAGTAACCGTCAAAGAGGGCAGTGCCAGGCTCTACCATCCACAAAAACAAATATATTTTGTGATAATGTGAAGTTCTGGACATATATCCATATGTAAAAGGATATAATGATTACTAAATATACTTGTACGTAAGTACATATATAAGTATAATACCCTTATGAATAAGGAAATAATAAAACAAATAATACTGAGAGGACAGCAAACACTTCAAAATAGAACCTATATTCCAAGGGAAATATCGCTTCCATTCAAAGAAGTACTTGCTCTTGAAAAAGTTATTGCAATCGTCGGTCCCAGGAGAGTGGGAAAAACTTACTATCTTAGACAGATTGTGGATATTCTACAGCTGTCAATACAGCAGATGATTTTTATTGATTTTTCCGAAATACATTCTCGTGATCTCCGCCCTGAGGATTTCACTCAAATAATCACCTGTTATTTTGAACTATTCAGTGATCGAAAACCGTTTGCCCTTCTTGATGAGATCCAAGGGCTCGTAGATTTTGAGCCGGCTTTGAAATATCTCCTGAATCAAAAAATACCGGTTATTATCACCGGATCCAACTCAAAAACACTTATCCCTGGCATATCGAGCATGTTGCGAGGGAAAGTGCTCCCGTTTCATCTCATGCCGCTCTCATTTTCAGAATATCTGAAATTTACCGATGTGGATTTTACGACTACTGAACTCTACACTGAAAAAGGACGTGGAAAATTTTATCGGGAATTGAACCAATTTCTCAATTGGGGAGGGTTCCCTGAAGTAGTGCTTACCAAGAACCTTGATCTCAAACAACATCTAATCATGTCATACATTGATACCATGCTTTTCCGGGATGTGGTGGAACGTCATAACATCTCAAATATCCTTGCCCTGAATGAGTTGTTTTACCGAATGATCAATTCATTCACAAAAGAGTTTTCAATCAATAAGTGCTATAACACCATGCGGAGCCAAGGTATTAAAGTGGGAAAAGATACTCTTCATCAGTATGCAGCTTACCTGGAAGAAACACTATTTATTTACCTGGTTGAAAATTCCTATAGCCCCCGTCTTCAACCAAAAAAAGTGTATCTTGTTGATAATGGGTTGTATCATTATCAAAAGGGAACGGTAGAGGATAGGGGGAAACTATTTGAGAATAGAGTTTTTCTCGACTATTATATTAGCAATCCACGACTGCAATTCATTAAAGATCAGGAAAGTGAGGTGGATCTACTTGTACCCGATACGAAAGAGCTCATTCAAGTGTCATTATCTCTTCACGAAGAAAATATTCAACGTGAACTGACAAGCCTGTTGAAACAACACCGTTTTCAGCCGTCAAAGAGAACTCTTATTACCTATGAAGCTGGATTTGAAGCAGATATTACAATACCGGATGAAATTACTCATTATAGTTATATAGATATCTTCTTAGGTTCGCGTGATTGATCCCGATGCCAGGAAAATGCAAGTTGAATTATCATAGAATGAATTTATAATTATTTTCGTATTGCTTAATCTTTAAAGCTGCAAATAGATATGTTTAAAAAAAGGGTAAAATATTGACATAACATGCAGAAAATAGTGGTATATTTACTGTATAGAATGATATAATGCATTATGAAAAGAGAAGCAGAACACTATTTAGAAGAATGGATACACCTTA
>CAZMOX010000125.1:0-6557 GCA_964567895.1 uncultured Spirochaetales bacterium
TGGACTCTCACTTCATCATGAAAAACCGAAAGTACTCCATCCTTTTTCATGATGAAGTGAGAGTCCATGGAGGGAGTATTGGCTCAGATGATACAGTCCTTCCTCGTTACCCTCTGCGAGTTCTCGGGGGTACAGGAGACGATACAAGGGCAAGGTTTAATTTTAAGCTTGATGATAATGACCGGTTCTATGGGCTTGGCGACAAGACCGGAGGAGTGAATAAACGTGATCACCTCTACAAGATGTTCAACAGGGATGCTTTAGGTTATAGAGCCTCCTTCTCTGACCCCCTCTATAAATCGATCCCCTTCCTCTTGAAGCACTCAACCGGCCAGAACAGTTTCTCCGGACTCTATTTTCCTGTACCGCGTCTCCATGAGGTTAATCTGGGGAGAGAGAGCGCCTACTTCTTTACTGCTGATATTAACGGCGGACCGTTTTCCTATGTGATATTCACCGGAGACAGTGCATGGGATATCCTGGAGCATTTTACCTGGATAACCGGGCGTCCGGCCTTGCCTCCGCTCTATACCTTTGGGTTTCTCGGGTCATCAATGAACTACACCGAACCTGACCATGCAGATCAGCTTGTGACCGAATACTTTGATAATATCGAGAAAAACAGTATTCCCTGTGAAGGATTCTATTTTTCATCAGGATATATAAAAGCCGATAACGGGGAGAGATATACCTTTGAATGGAACAAGAAAAAGTTTCCCGATCCACAGGCTGCACTGAGGAAATACAGGGACAGGGGATACCATATTGCCTGCAACGTCAAACCCGGATTCCTTGTTACCCATCCCCGTTATAAAGAGCTGAACGAGAAGGGATATTTTCTGAAAGACAGTGAGGGCGGCTCTTATAAGGAATACTATTGGGGGAATAACGCCTCTTTTATTGATTTCAGTAACCCCGAAGCCCTTTCATGGTGGAAACAGCAGCTGAAAGAACACTTCATAGACTATGGAGTATCAGGAATATGGAATGACAACAATGAACTCGAGCTGGAGGACCAGAACCTGGAAGCCCAGAAAATCAGGTCCCTCTATCCTGTGCAGATGTCCAAGGCTTCATGGGATGTGTACAGTGAGACACAGCCTGGAAAACGTCCATGGGTAATCAGCCGGTCCGGGGGCATCGGCCTGCAGAAGTATGCACGGACCTGGACAGGAGACAATATCTCCGATTGGGAATCCATGAAATACAACATCCTGATGGGGCTTAGTTTAGGTCTTAGCGGTATTCCCTACTACGGCCATGATATCGGCGGATTTTTTGGTGACCATCCGGATGCAAAGCAGTTTATCAGATGGTGCCAGACTGCGGTATTCCAGCCACGTTTTGTCATTCATTCATGGAATATGGATGGAAGACCTACAGAGATATGGTCCTATCCTAAACATATTGATGTACTCCGTGAACTGGTAGAGCTGCACTATGAATTTATGCCCTATATCTACAATACTGCCATCGAGGCATCAATGACTGGAACCCCCATGGAACGGACCTTGTCATTGATGTTTCCCGAGGACAGTCGTATCGATCCAGACTGCATTCACTATATGTTCGGGTCCGATATCCTTGTACTTTCGGCAGTTGAAGAGGACGAGGAAACTGTTTCATGTTACCTCCCCGCTGGTACTCGATGGCTTGATCCCAATTCCGGTGAGTATTATACTGGAGGCGAAAGTGTCACTATTGATTACCCGTATAAGGGCGTCAGGTACTTGGTGAAAGAGGGTTCTGTTGTTGCCACATCACCGGGATGCAGGAAACTGGATACAGGCTACTTTTCCAGTTTATCGTTCTCTGTGGTTCCGGCTCCCAGCAGCATATTCTCCAGGGAGTATAGAGAGGATAATGGTGAGGATACCCTTACTGATGGTTCCTGCAGCCACTATTCTATTATTGTGGACTTCAGGAATACACAGGGTATTATTGAAATAACCAGAAAGGGTGTGTCGGATACTGTTCCCGACAAGTCCAGGGATATCCGGCTGGTGCTTCCTGAGGGATTTGTTTTTGTATCAGGAGATACTGAAACCGGAGTGGAGAATGGACACAACATGTGCCTGGAGCAGATGCCGGAAAAACTGAAATTACGATTCAGATCCATGGAGGATTGAATGAGAGAAAGTCTTAATTTTATTGCACCAGGCAAGGTCAGCATCATTCAGGAGAACCTACCTGAACTTAAGCAGAACGAATGTCTGATAAAGAACCAAGTATCCCTGATCAGTCCGGGAACGGAACTTGCCCTGTTTACAGGAACCCATGTTGGGTTTAAGGACCCTGATATAACTTGGGCAAAATATCCGCTCCTGCCAGGGTACTCAACTGTAGGAAGGGTTGAAGATGTAAATGATAACCCTAACCTGAAAATTGGAGATAAAGTTATGTACTATGGAGCACACAGTTCCCATGGTATCCTGAATACTGAGAAGGATGTATGGGCAATTGTACCAGAAGGGATTTCTGACGAATCCCTTTTCGGAAGGTTTGCCCAGATTTCTGCGACAGTCCCCTATCTTGCACAGGGGAAGGGGAAAAATGTCCTCGTATTCGGTGCTGGGATGATCGGAAATTTCTGTGCTCAGCTCTTTCAGCTGGATCCGGGGAGAAAGGTAATAATTGCCGATATTTCCACAAACAGGATATCCCTTGCTACGGATTGCGGGATACAGCTGACCCTGAACCCTGCGACAGATGATCTGGCTGAAGGAATCCTTGCCCTCACAGACGGAGAGGGAGTTGATGTGATCGTGGAAGCGACAGGAGTGCCGGAACTGGTTTCCCGTTCCCTGGAACTCATTAATCTTATGGGATCAGTGTATCTGCTGGGTTCGTCCAGGGGAGATGTGACTATTAATGCCTATAAATATATCCACAGGAAAGGAGTGTCGCTAGTCGGTGCCCATGAGTCAGTCCTAGAGCTCCTTGAAGCCGGTAAAAATGATATGCCTGTGCGGATAAAGCTTAGGGAGATGATCGACCATATTGTGGCAGGAAGACTGAAAACTTCCGGCATGATTACCCATAGGATTACTCCCGGACAGGCCGAGGAGTATTATAACCATCTACTGAATGATAAGGACAACTATTTAGGGGTTGTCATAGAATGGAGAAGTACATGAGTATTAAATTTACGGGAATTTCCGATGAAGGCGCCGATCTTTTATCAGGACAGTTAGCCCTGCACAGGGAGCTTGGATGGGATTCCATGGAGATACGGTCCGTGGAAGGAAAGAATATCTGCGAGATGCCTGAAGAAGACTTTAACAGAATATATGAGGTCCTGAACGAAGAGAATATACAGGTCGTGGGTTTTGCATCTTCAATTGCCAACTGGGCAAGGCCGATAACAGGTGATTTTAGCCTGGATACGCAGGATCTCCTGAGGGCCGCTCCGCGAATGCGAAGGATGCATACTCCCTATCTGCGAATAATGTCCTACACTCAGGGAGAAAGGAACCCTGAGCAGTGGGCGGACGAATCCATTTCCCGGGTTAAGGAACTCAGCCGGATGGCTGAAGGCGAGGGGATTGTCCTTGTTCACGAGAATTGTGACGGATGGGCTTCATCTGAACCGGAACGGCTTGAACGCCTGCTGGAGAGTGTCCAGTCTCCAGCGCTTAAAGTTGTATTTGATATGGGTAACCCTTTGAGCCATGGCCATCCGGAAGAGAAGGTCTGGGATTTCCTTAAAGCCTGCGGAGATCGGATTGCCCATGTCCATATAAAGGATTGCTACATGAACGATGCAGGGGAAGCTGTGCACTGTCTTCCGGGAGAAGGACAGTGTCATGTCCAGCCCATCGTTCGTCACCTTGTAGCAAACCAAAATTATTCCGGGTACGTTTCCATTGAACCCCATATGGTATTCCAGTTTCATGAAGGGATGGATGATTCGGCAGATGGTGATGTAAGGAAAGCACATAACTACCTTGAATATGGGAAGAAGACTATGGAGCTGTTTTCCAGCCGGGAATTTTTATAGGACCTCAAGTAAAATCGAAGGATACTACTTTAGGGATGACTGAGATGCTGAGAAGTAACGCGTCACTCCTGGAGCTACATATACATGCAGCAGGGTGCTAAGGAGATAGTTGTGTCGAAAAAGGGATATGGAATTATTGGAACAGGAGCAGTGGGGATTATTCATGCACAGGCAGTGCAGGCCCTGGATTCCGCTGAGCTGAAAGGAGTCTACAGCCTGGACAGGAAAGGGGCTGAGGATCTTGCAGAGATGTTCAGCTGCAAGGTGTATGACTCCCTTGAGATGATGGGTGATGATCCGGACATTGAGTTTGTTTCAATATGTACTCCTTCAGGGGCACACCTTGAACCTGCCCTGCTGATGGCGGAAAAAGGTAAAAACCTGATTATTGAAAAACCGCTTGAGATCACCCTTGAGAGGTGTGACAGGATTATCCAGGTTGCGGAGAAAGCCGGGGTGCTCCTGTCGGGGATTTTCCAGACGCGATTTCACAACTCAGCCATAAAGCTTAAGGAAGCAGTTTCTCAGGGCCGCTTCGGTACCATATCACTGGCATCAGCCTATGTGAAGTGGTACAGGGACCAGGATTACTATGACCAGAGCGACTGGAGGGGTACCTGGAAACTTGACGGAGGCGGGGCTGTGATGAATCAGTCGATCCATGCAGTGGACCTCCTCCTCTGGCTCATGGGTCCTGTAACAGAGGTAAAGGCGTTTGGTGATACTCTTTCCCATAAGGGAATAGAGGTAGAAGATACCCTGACAGGAATAATGAAATTCGATAATGGGACCCTTGGAACAATTGAAGCCACTACCGGATCGTGGCCCGGATCATTCAAGAAAATTGAAATTTGCGGCGACAAAGGGCATGCGGTAATGGAAGAGGACAGGATTGTTACCTGGGAATTTCTGGAAACCGAAGATGGGGAATCCAACGAAGAAGCCAACGAAGAAGCCAGCTCAACGGCAGGCAGCGTGAAAGACCCAATTGATATCGGATATACTGCCCATATGCGTCAGATAGGAGACTGTATCCAAGCTCAGGAGGATGGCGTGCTTCCCTCCGTGACGGCTGCAGATGCGCGAAAGGCGGTTGAACTTGTCCTGAATCTCTATGATGCAGCAGGAGTAGGTCCGAAATAATAGTTTGTGTCGATTAAAGTTTTGCAGGAATAATGGGTGGTTCTTCAAAAAACTGTGAGAAAAGCATAGAGAAAGATCTATAGGTAGTAGGTCGTCGCTATTGCTACGTAAAAATGGGGAAATGTGATAATATGGGCAATATGGTAAAAATTACTGATGTAGCTAAAGCAGCAGGTGTCTCTCCCTCAACAGTGAGTCATGCCCTCAATGGGAATCGCCCGATAAGCCAGAAGACCAAGGATCGTGTACTTGCAGTTGTTGACCGACTGGGGTATCAGCCGAATACAAATGCCCGTGCCCTAAAAAGTAAGCATAGCGGAATAATTGGTTTTTTTGCATCTGATATCACAGAGCTGTTTGTTACCCAGATAATCCGTGGTGTGGAAAAGATTACAGGGGCACAAGGACTGCACCTCCTTTTTGCAAGCGGTGTTGAGTTTGATTATGACCTCCATAAGGCGCTGCTGTTTCTCCAGCGTCGTAATATAGACGGGATTATCGTTTCCTATGAAATCTCCCATAAGCATGGAATTGTGGACTTGCAGGATATTGATCTTCCAATTGTCACAATAAACAGGGATATCTCGGAATCAATTACTTCAGTCATGCCGGATGATTTCAATGGGGGGTATACAGCAGCCCTGCATCTGATCGGGAAAGGGGCACGGAAGCTGGCGGTAATTGCAGGTCCAAAGGACAGGTTTGCAAGTAACGAGCGATTGGAGGGCTTCAAGAAAGGGGTAAGTGATTCAGGATTGAAACCTGATAATGTACGTGTCTTCTTTGGTGATTTTTATTTTTCTTCAGGATATGACTGTGCCGAGAAACTGCTTCATGCATATCCCGATATCAATGGCTTGTTTTGTGCCAATGACCATATGGCTGCTGGGGCCATTGACTATGCCCGGCGTCATCATATAGATGTGCCGGAAAAGTTGAAGGTCATAGGATATGATAACCGGGAATTCAGTGAATTCTGGCCAACCCCTATTTCAACCTTTTCCCAGCCTCTCCAGGCTATGGGTGAAACAAGTGCGGAGCTGCTTCTTAGCCTTATTCATGAAAAAACAATTCCCGAAAACAAGATTCTTATGAAGAGTTCGCTCATCCAGCGCCACTCATCTGAATAAGACAGTATAAAATCCTTCTATAGGATAATCTTCAAAACCTCTACATCTTGTCATCTGCTTTCCTCCTGAAAAACAATCAATAAGCGGTCTTAAAGCCTGTTTTATTTTCACCTTTTTATTTCTGAACACTATTCATGTAAAAATAGAGATTGCGGTACCGGGAACATTTTCCACAAAAGAGCACATTTTCTGGGGGAGTGGGGGAGTAAGTTGCTTATGGGCAAAGGAAGTAAGCATCATACCATTACCTCCTACCACGAAAAAGAAAAGCATGATTGAATTGA
>CAZMOX010000126.1:0-6481 GCA_964567895.1 uncultured Spirochaetales bacterium
CTATAAATGGCTCCTTTCAAGGACAGATCACTATCATAATCAGGCATTATTACAGGTTTTTGTGTCTAATTCACTCTGAAAATTGCAAAATCCTATAACAACAATCGAT
This sequence comes from uncultured Spirochaetales bacterium, assembly GCA_964567895.1. Classification (GTDB taxonomy): domain Bacteria; phylum Spirochaetota; class Spirochaetia; order JABMQR01; family JABMQR01; genus JABMQR01. The sequence goes on from CAZMOX010000126.1 coordinate 110, forward strand.
GTTCTGTTGCTAATTTAGTTACCGGACAGCCTGAATTACATCACTTTGGGTAAAGATCGTATCAATATCCACAACTTCAAGATTTTTGCCTGCCAAATGATCTGTATACACATCATACACAATGACTTTCATGCCGAAAGCTTTTGCGATATTTGCTGTTGCCATCCCTATTTGACCACAGCCGATTATACCCATAGTCAAATTTGCAAGTTCAACCAGAGGATAATCCCAATAGCAGAAATTGTCACATTTTTCCCATCGCCCCTCGTGGACTGTCTCGTTGTGATGGCCAACATGCTGTGTAAGCTCAAGCAATAGTGCAAAAACCATCTGTGCGACTGATTTTGTACCATAAACAGGAACATTCATAACGATAATGCCTTTTTTCTTGGCAGTTTCAATATCAACTATATTATAACCTGTGGCGGTTATGGCTATGCACTTTAGTTCAGGAAGTGCCTCAATCGTCTGTTTGTCGAAAGCGACTTTATTGGTTACCACTATCTGTGCACCTTTGCACCGGATAATGGTTTCTTCCTGTGTGGAATTCCCATATATGTGACATTCACCAAGTTTTTTAAGCTCATCCCAACTTAAATCGCCAGGGTTGAGCGTGCCGCTGTCAGTTACTACTATGTTCATATTATTCTCCTTCCCAAAATATCTAATAAGGTATTTTGCAATATTCTCATGATGTATGATAGTTACCTCTGTAACCTTTTTAAGAATTTCCATCAATAATTATGGTACCGCAGTACTTCTCGCAGGTTCTCCTGAAAAAGGCCGCGGAGATGTCTGTACAAACTCATATTGACAACCGATAATGAATAGAATATATTCTATTCATGTCATCAACAACAATTCATTTTCCAGATCAGATACTTACCGAAATTGACCAAGCAGCTAAAGGTCACAACATAAGCCGTAACAAATTTGTAATAAAAGCTTGTAAAGCGGCTGTAGCATGTGAACAGGGGGAATGGCCGGAAGATTTTTTTAATCTCCATCTTGCAGAAGAGGATGAAAAACTTCTTCGGGAGACGGCTTCCGAAATGGAGATTATCATCTTTCAGAACCGAAGAAACAGGGGAGCGTCTGCATTATGATCTTTGTCCTTGATACTACCTCATTCTCGGCAGCCATGCGTAACGAACCTGAAATGGTATACTTTCTATCCACTCATCGCCCCGGGGAAATCATGACCGTACCTCCGGTAGTTGCTGAAATCGAATATGGAATTCAACGAATTGATCCTTTGTCAAAAAAACATGCCCTTCTTTCCGCACAGCGGGAGCGTATACTTACGGTAATCAGTGTATTATCATGGGATCCGGATTCTTCGGTACAGTTCGGCAGAATAAAAACTGAACTGGAAAAAGCCGGGACCCCTATCGATGACTTTGATATTGCAATCGCCGCTATCGCAATAAGTCATGGCGCGGTAGTAATAACAGCCAATCTTGCCCATTTTAAGCGAATAACCGGAGTCCAATCACGACACTGGAAATGACGCATATTCCTGGACCTCAATTGCATACGGGGTATGTAGATTACATCTTGTTCCAGTAGCAAGAGCATCAAGGTTTGCTTTGTTGCCCACGTCGACCAAATCTTCTTGACTCGGGAAATTGGACATTCAGTATAAGCAGAACAGCTTTTCATGATGCAAATTACCTCACATTCCATAGAATCCATGATTTTCGCAGCAAACTGGTACTATGATAAATAATTACTGCCAGGAATGCAATTTAGAGTCTGTTTCTCATTTTTGCTAACCTTTCCGCAGTGGATTGGCAATTTCGTTCCAGATTTTTTTGTCTCCGCTGGGTACAAAGCCCATTCTGCGGGAAATTTCGAGGGCGGTATAGCGTATACCAGCCGAGAATAAGGCTTTTTTCTTTCCGAGAATATCCGGGTCGGTTCCGGAAACACTGCATGCGGCAAAGACCTCTCCTGATTCATTGAAAATTGGAGAGCCGAGGCAGAACATTCCTGTTTCATGCTCCTCCTTATCCACCGCAAAACCACGGCTACGTGATATTTTTAGATCTTTTAACAGTACTGCAAAATCTATAATGGTCTTGTCATTATATTTAGTCATTCCCTGCTCTTTAACCAGGTCTTCTACTGTTTCTGCCGGGAGAAAAGAGAGTATTGCCTTACCTGCTGAAGTGCAGTGAAGCGGTGTGCGTTCGCCGATTGCCGTACGGGCTAAAAGACGATCAGAAGATTCTATTGCATAAATATAGAGACAGGCTGATTTATCCAATATCGTTAAATAAACTGATTCACGACAGGTGTCTGCGAGTTCCCGTAATAATGGAGCAACGCGGTCACGGAGCTGAACATTTACTCTGATAGCTTGAGTCATTGAAATGATTGCAGTACCGAGTGAATAGGTTCCCTTATCACCGTGCTCTATTACTCCTTTATAAACAAGAGTTCTTAAAAGGGTATGCAGTGTTGTCTTTGGATAACCTAGCAGAGTGCTTATTTCGGCCAGCGAAAGTACGGGTTTTTCAGGACTGAAGACCTCTAAAATTTCCAAAGCTTTTATTACCGATGCTATCATTTTTAATACTCCTTTTTTATTCCGCATATTTCACCGTCTCGTAAACAACGTTTCGTAACAACGCTACTATTCTTGACAATTTAGCATGATATAATATACGATACCACAAAGAAGAACCGTGTTCTACGATATAGAACAATAATTCGTTAAAATATTGGGAGCAATTACATGAATTTCAAACTAAAAAATGGTGTCTGGCCCACAATGGTAACGCCATTTACCAATATGGGCAAAATAGATTGGCCAGGACTTGAAAACCTTATTGAGTGGTATATTTCAAAAGGAGTAGATGGTGTTTTCGCTGTTTGCCAATCAAGTGAAATGTTTTATCTCACTTTGCAGGAGAGGGTAGCACTCAGCACGTTTATTGTAGAAAAGGTTTGCAGTAGATGCGGAGTAATTGCTTCCGGACATATTTCTGATTCTATTGAAGATCAGGTTCAGGAAATCAATTCTATGGCAGCAACCGGAGTTGAGGCTGTTGTTATGGTTGCGAACAGACTTGCCGGACAGGATGAGGATGAACATGTCTGGATTGCTCAAATGGAAAAAATATTACGGAAAATCACACCGGAAATTCCTCTTGGTTTATATGAATGTCCCAATCCATATAAAAGAGTTCTGACAGATCTTGAAATCAAGTGGGCAGCTGAATCAGGAAGGTTTTATTTTCTTAAGGATACCTCATGCGATAGCCGTGTACATAAAAAACGGGTAGATCTCTGTAACAACACTCCCATGAAACTTTATAATGCCAATTCTGCGACGCTGGCAACATCAATTGAGATGGGTTATAACGGTTTCAGCGGAATTATGGGTAATTTTCATCCTGAATTATATTCTCTCTTGCTGAAAAGCATAGAGAAGAAAATCAGGTATGGTGATTTGTTTAATTTTCTGGGATTCAGTTCAATAATTGAGCATCAAGCTTATCCTGTAAATGCTAAATACTATCTCTCTTTAGAGGGAGTTCCCATTAATTTATTTTCAAAAAGCTTGAATGCTGATCTTTTGTCAGAGAGTATGAAGCTTGAAATAAAACAATTTAGAGACTTTTCACAGGGGCTTATAGAGAAGTTCAGTAAAGATTATATGCAGGCAATACAAAATGCTTGATATACAGTTGTGAGCTGAATATATTACTAATTGGCGGAACCAGGTTTCTGGGCAGATACATAGTAAAAGATCTGTTTTCAATCTGTTACGTACTTCTGGTACATTTCTGTAAATCAGTGGAACTCTATCTGCTTCCTGATGAGCAAGCGCTCTAAACACTATTTGTTTTGAGTTTATACGCTCTATTATCACGTTCCTTTTCTAGCAATGTGTCAATTTCTTCTGAACTATAATTTCCATTTACTTGCCAATTTTTTAAATCTAGATCGGATAAATTGACAACTGATTCATCTTTAATCACAGATATGATTTCATCAAAATGGTGGTTCATAGTATTCCTATCGTCTTTTTTCACAAGTTTTTCCTGGAATATTGGGAAGGCTGAATTTCTATATGGATTAGGAACATATGGTTCAAGAACAATAAATGAATTGTTTTCAATAGTTCCAGGTAGCCCCCATTTGGTTTCATATGATATTAATGACAATTTCAACTTCTCTTTTTCTGCTTCATCTTTTTCATTTAATGAGGACTCCATGAGATTGAAACACTCATTTGGATCAATTTCTAAATTGAATAATTCTTCACGCCCACCACCAAAATAGTAATTGTATTTATATTCTCTATTTCTCATACTTATCCAACGGCGATTTCCCGATGAGTATTCTATATATTGAAGGTCCCTATTTTTTATTTGGGTAGATGAAAGCAAACTTTCTCCAGGTAGTGTATGTTTCCCAGAATATTCTAGATTAGAAGCATCAAGTATTGTTGGAAGAACATCATTAAGATCAACAAAATCTTCACAAATTTCTCCAGATTTTATCCTTTTGGGAAAATGTAAAATTAGAGGACTTTTTGAGCAACTGTCATATGGTAGCCATTTTTGATAAGTACCATAATCACCAAGCATTCCTCCATGGTCACTAGTAAATACTATCAATGTATTATCAAATTGATGAGTTTCTTTAAGACTTGAAATAAGCTTGCCAATATTAGCATCGATATGGCTAATTGCAGCATAATATAGCTCGCGCATACGCTGGACATATTCAGTTGTAGGAAGATCTCCCAATAGTTTACTTTCTTCTGCTAGAGAACTCAATGTTGTTTTAGATATATGAGGTTTAGGTATATTCTTCCCTGTATATAAATCAGTATACTCCTTAGGAACATCAAATGGAGGGTGTGGTGCTATATAACCTAACTTTAATAGCCATGGGTGCCGGCCATTGTTTTTCTCAATAAAATCAATTGCTCTATTTGTTACCCATGTTGTGCCATGGTGTTTTTCAGGAATTTGAGATTGTTGTGGTACCATGTATAGGAGATTTCGAACTCCATGAATATTTAAAACATGTCCTAAGCCATTTTCATGTAAATATTCAAGGTACTCATCCTGTTCACGATATGCCGGCACTTCCTGCATCAGTTCCATATTTAGGTATCCATTATGGCGACGTGGAGGGTAAAAATGATTTTTACCAATAGTTCTGCTTTCATAACCATTGTCAGATAGGATTTCGGGAAACGTAGGCAATCCGGAAGGAAGCCCAAAAACCCAGCAATTATCAGGATATCCATGATAGCGGGCGGGCAGCCCCGTTAACATATTATGTCTGGCAGGCATACAAATCGGATTAGGGGAATAAGCATTTGAGTATAGCCTTCCACCCTTTATGAGAGCATCCAAATTTGGTGTCTGCATAAATTCAGCACCAGCAGCATGTATTGTATCTGATCGTTGCTGATCTGTCATTATGAGTAGAATGTTTGGTCTGGTATCTTTTTTTCGTAATTTATTGAGACGGTATGTATGGCTTGTCTTTGAGCTCATAGCTGAGTTTTGAGATTCTGTCATTTTGATTCCTCCTAAATATAGATTAATTTTTTCTGGAAAGGTGTATTAAGGCTTTTCTAAGGTTGTACGTCGTCAAATGATTCGAACAAAACAAAGCCAAATTCTAAGCTATAGATTCTGATGTAATCTTAAAGCCATTTGCCTTCCGGCGCAAGCGCATAGTTTTTGTTTTGTTTTCCTCCTTTGGGTAAAGATTTGATGCTGTCGACAGTCATACTTGTCAACTGGGGTAATATTACCCAGCGATTCATGATACCGATCGTAGTTGTAATAATTTACCCATTCTGCAATCCTAGCTTCCAACTCCTGTGGAAGATAATAGTTATCCAAATGGATGATGTTTTTCATTGAACAATGATATGATCTGAGTCCCTTTTAGTAGACACTTTTTAAAGACCGAGTTATCTCTGGAGACAGAGGAGGCTTTATGAGTTATCGAAGATTTACAATGGAACAGAAAATCAGATTCCTTGACTTGTACGAGGAATCTGGAGTAGCAGCTACAGCAGCTAGCATGGACAGTAGAAAAGATTGCTGAAGCGTGCTGAATTTCTTCTTTTTGAGAAAGGTAAGTGTGATGAAAATAAATAAATATTTTAGTCAATGATCAGGGAAAATGTCACCCCCTCCTTGAACCAGTAAGAGTCGAACGTTTTGGCTTATATATATGCCAAGGGGAATTACTATTAGCGGGAATCTGAGAAGATGCTGAGTTGTTCTGAACACTTGTTTTCATCTTTGGTTGGGGAGTTCTTCTTTTGTTCGGAACAGCAGAAAGAACTTCAGGAGTAATAACCAATCCTTTATACAACACTTTAATCCC